>JAEURN010000003.1 GCA_016789105.1 Armatimonadota bacterium | reverse complement strand
CCGCTCCTCATACCCTGGGCCACTCAAAAAGAGGGAGTCGCAAATAATCCCCCTTCCCAAGTCTGGGGAGGGTTGGGAGGGGTTGTTTACTCCACGAGCCCGGGCTCCGCTCCTCATACCCCGGTCTACTCAAAAAGAGGGAGTCGCAAATAATCCCCCTCCCCAAGTCTGGGGAGGGTTGGGAGGGGTTGTTTTCACCACTCGGGCTCCGCTCCTCATACCCTGGGCCACTCAAAAAGAGGGAGTCGCAAATAATCCCCTTCCCAAGTCTGGGGAGGGTTGGGAGGGGTTGTGCGGGCACCGGCTCCGCCAGTGGCCCCCGAGTGCCCCATGAACCCGGGCTCCGCTCCGCATACCCCGGGCAACCCCCAGCCGGATCACGCATAATAACGCCGTGGACGAACTGAACGGCAAGGTGGACGAACTCGCCTCGATCATGGCGGAGTTCGGCTTGGAAAAAGCCAAGCTATCCGGCGACGGGTGGGCCGTGGAACTCGCAATCGAGCCGGAAACCCGCGCCGTGGCCGCCGCCCCGGTGGCACCAAGCCCTACCGGTAGCCCCAAGTCAGCGGCAAAGCCCAAAGCTTCGCCCAAGCCTAGCGGCCCCACCGGAATCCCGGTGACCAGCCCGATGACCGGCATCTATTACGCCTCCAGCAGCCCGGGTTCGCCCCCGTTCGCCAAAGAGGGTGAGGCTGTCCAAGCCGGGCAAGTGGTTGGGCTGATTGAGGCAATGAAGGTTTTCAACGAAATCACCGCCCCGGTCAGCGGTGTGGTGAGCAAGGTGGCAATCAAGAATGGCGATCTCGTCCAACCCGGCGATGCAATCCTCTACATCGGCTGAAAACCGGGTGATCCGGCTCGGCTTTTTAGGCTTTGGAACCGTCGGGCAAGGCACATACCGCATGCTGGTCGACAACGCGGACGAGGTTTTGGCCAAAACGGGCACGGTTTTCGAATTGGCCAAGGTCGGGGTTCGAGACCTGACAAAGGATCGGGGCATCAATCCCCAACTGGTGACCGACGACTTATGGGCGATCGTGAACGATCCGTCCATCGATGTGGTTCTGGAACTGATGGGTGGCGAATCCCCCGCGGGCGAACTGGTATTGCGAGCTTTGGAAAACGGGAAACATGTCGTGACCGCCAACAAAGAGCTGATTGCCAAGAATGGCTCACGTTTGGTCTCGCTTGCCAAAAACCGAGGGCTCGACCTGCACTTCGAAGCGGCTGTAGGCGGCGGGATCCCAGTTGTCCAACCGCTGAAGCACCAGCTGGCCGGCAACGATGTCATCAAATTGATGGGGATTTTGAATGGGACAACCAACTACATCCTTACCCAAATGGAACAGCACGGGGCCGATTTTTCCGAGGCCTTGGCCGAGGCACAGGAAAAGGGATATGCCGAGGCCGACCCGACGGCGGACGTGGACGGGTTTGACACGATGTACAAGATTTCGATCTTGGCGGCCATCTGTTTCGGCCGCCAGATCCCGTTGGACGCCGTCCACCGCGAAGGGATCCGAAGCGTTGGGGCCGCCGATATGCACTATGCGCGGCACTTCGGCTACCGGATCAAGCTCCTTGGGATCTGCGAAGAGACATCGGATGGGGAGGTGCTTGTCCGCGTGCATCCGGCCTTGATCCCGCTCGGCCACCAATTGGCCAACGTCAATGGGGTCTACAACGCCCTGTGGCTGCACGGCGATTTTGTGGGCGATTTGATGTTTAGTGGCAGGGGGGCGGGAGCCGATCCAACGGCAAGCGCGGTTGTTGGGGATCTGATCGACGTTGCCCGGAACATCGTCAGCGGAGGCAATGGAAGCGCGATCCCTTACGGGGAAGGGATGCCGATGTCGCCGATCTGCGATTTGGAATCCCGATACTACGTCCGGTTTGAAGTTGCCGACCGGCCCGGCACCCTCGGCGAAATCGCCATGGCGTTCAGCCGATGGAAGGTCGGCCTTTCCCAAATGGAGATGGTGACCAAAGTCGGCGGCAAAGGCGAGATCGCCTTTATGACCCACGTATGCCGGGAAGGCGATTTCACTTCGGCGTTAGATGCCGTGGGGTCGTTGCCGTGCGTCACCCGGGTTGAGAGTTGGTTCCGGGTGGAGTCGTGAGGCTCGCCTGTTTCCAATACGACGTTGTCTTTGGCAACCCTGCGGCCAATGCCGACAGGCTGATTGCAGGTTTGGGTGAAGCGCGGTCGAATGGGGTCGATCTGGCGGTTTTCCCGGAGGCATTTTTGACCGGTTACTGCGTTTCCACTGCGGAAGAGGCCGAGCGGATTGCCATCCGGGTTTGCTGCGACCGGGACTTTGATGTCACCGAGTGCCATGACGATGTGGCGCGGGTGCAAGCGGCCGCAGTCGAGCTCGGCATTCATGTTGTGGCGGGGTTTGCCGGCAAGGATGGATTCGGGCTCTACAATGGGGCGCTCCTGGTGGAGCCAGATGGCCGGATGCGCCGGTATGTCAAAACCCACCTGCCTTGCTTGGGTTTCGACCAATTTGCCACCCCGGGGACGGCCCTGCCGGTGTTTGAGACCGCCCTCGGACGAATCGGCATTTTGATTTGCTATGATTTGCGGCCGCCAGAGGCCGCCCGCGTCATGGCCCTCCGTGAGGCGGATTTGATCGTTTTGCCGACGAATTGGCCGGTCCGCAAAGGGACGACACCGGCGTTGATGTGCCCGGCGAGGGCCATGGAGAACAAGGTGTTTTTTGCCAGTTGCAACCGCGTTGGGGATGAAAACGGCTTTTCATTCCGCGGAGAATCGGCGATCTACGGGGTTGGTGGCGAAGTTTTGGCTTCGGCTGGGGATGCCGAAGCCGTCATCCAGGCTGAATTCGATATCAAAGATGCCCGTCAAAAACGCACGGTGGTGATCCCCGGGCAATTTGAAACGGATGCCTTTGCGTGCCGGCAACCTGGGCTTTACTCTGATCTCACGTCGTAAGCCGTTTGCGGCGTTTGGCCCGGTTCATGAGAAGTGGGGCGATTCCCAAAGTGCCGAAAAGGCTGGGTTCGGGAACTGGGCTGGCCGTCACGGAAGACCATTCTGCCGCAATGCTGTGCGGGTTTGTCGGTGTGTCGCTGTCGACGACGGCCCGGCGGAAGGTTTGGTTGATCTGAAAAGAAATCCCGTGGCTCGTGTTCCCGTAAGGTTGCACAAGGTTGCCAACCTGGACGCCATTGGCGTCGAACAGGGTGACGGAAATCGTGATGTCGTCGTCGTTGCCCCCATCCCCGGCCAACAGGGTGGCGTTCGTGATGTCGCGGTCGAATGTGAAATCAATGGGGCTGAACGGATTGCCAGCAATATCCGGGCGGGCATTGGCAAAGCAGGATTTTGTGCCCTGGTTGTCGGCAATCGCCAGCGATGAGACGTGAACCCATCCCCCGGCCGACCGGACGGTGAGGTTGACACCGGAGTCCGAGAAAACGACACCGCTGGCATGGCCGGCAACCGGTTCGTTTTCAAAATCGAACGTCGCGCAGGTGCCGAGTGCGGCAAAGCAAAGAAGGGCGAACGCAAAGATGGGCTTCAAAAATTTTCTCCTCGCTGCCACAATGCTAGCACGTTCAATTTGGTTCGGTGGATAACCCTCCTCGGAGCCCTAAATTTCCGGTCACCAGCCTGATTCGCGCTGGTGAGAAGCACAGCCCTTGCGGCGGGGTGGCGGCTTATGGGCCGACGATGCGGAGGCTGAACTCGCTGGTGTCCCCGGTGGCGAGATCCGTTGCCGTTGCGGTCAGAATCTTCCCGTACGTGCCGCTGTAGTGGGGAAGCGATACCGTTGTCGTCGCCACCCCACTTCCGTTGGTTGTGACAGTCACCGAACCCAAGTAGTACTGCCCTTCACCGTAGTTGCTGGGGTCGGCCGATGGGCTGACGTAAATGTCGATTGCGTAAGCCTTGTTGGCGACCGAGTTCAAAGTCACACCGATCTGCCAGTTGGACCCGTTGAGTGATACGCTGGTAAACGTGGGGAAGTTTTGCAGGTTGTTGGGGCCGGTGTCGGCATCCAAGGCGTCGTTGGCGGTGACACCAAATGAACCATCGTTCTTGGTGAGGTCGATCCCAAGGGCCGAGTTGTCCCAAATCCTGTTGAACCGGATTGGGTTGCCAAATGTGGCGTCGTTCCAGATGCCGATGCCGCGTTGACAGTTGGTGACGAGGTTCCCGCTTGCCGCCCCCCCGTTCCCGATGTAATTGCCCGTTGCCCCGTTTGTGAGCATGATGCCTTCCCACTGGAACGGGGCGGGGTTGTAGGATGTGTTGAGGCCGATGATGTTGGCCCGGATCGCATTGGAATCAGACCCCCAGAGCGCAATGCCGCGTTTCCCATTGCCGAGCCGGTTGCCGGAAACGGTGCAATCCCGCGCATTCTCGCCCATGCCGATGCAGTCGTCGCCAAAGGGGACGTTGACGTTGCCGTCATTGGCAAATCCGATTTGGTTGTTAACGACCTGGTTCCTTGGACTGTCGATCCACAGCCCGGCGCCGCTGGTGTTGGCGATGCGGTTGCCTTCACCTGGGTTGGATCCGCCGATGTAGTGCCAGTAGGCGTCGGCTGTCACCGAGACACCCGACCACCGCACCGGGGCGGCCGTATTGAGGTCGGCCCCGAGTCCGATCAGGTTGCCTTGGACGACATCATAATCTGTGGCGGCGTCGTTGATTTGGATGGCGTTGCCTTCGGTGGTATTGCCAATGACGTTGCCCTTGCCGGGTGCCCCAATGACATTGTATTTGCCCGCCCCAAAGATCAGGATCTCGGAATATCGGATCGGCGCGGCGGTTTTGCCATCTTTGCCAAAGCCGATATAGTTGCCGTGGATTTCATTGGCATACATAGTGGCCAAAACGACGCCTTGGTAGGCGCAATTGCCGATCACGTTGCGCTGAGTGGCCGTTGATCCCCCGATCAAGTTATAGGCCCCGCCATCGTTCATCCAAATGCCGGAACCTCCAACCGGGGCAGCCGTGAGCCCGTCCTTTTTGAAACCGATCAGATTGCCTTGGATCGCAATGCGGTAGCCACGGCCGACATAGATCCCATTGTTGGACGTGTTGCCGATGAGGTTTCCTTCGCCTGAGTTCGGCCCCCCGAATTGCGGGTAAATCGTGGATCCCCAGCAGGCAATGCCTTCTCCGGTTACAGGAGCGGCCGTTGAGCCGTCGGGGCAGAGCCCAATGTAGTTCGATTGCACCTTTCCGACATAGACGGATTCGAGCGCAAGCCCATTGCTCCCGCAATTGCCGATGTAATTCGGTGCCGACGGCTTGCCGATTTGGAACCCGGTGGCGTCGCTGCGCATGTAAATGGCGGAATAGGTGATCGGGGCGGCGGTCAACCCATTCCCGGCGATACCAAAATAGTTGCCCGAGACTTCAAGACCGGTGCCGCCATCCACAAACATGCCGTAATTGGCGGCGTTGCCGAAGTAGTTTCGTTTTGAGGGGGCCCCTCCCACCGTGACATTGGTGTATTCGCGCATCGAAAGGCAGGTGTAGGGCATGGCACTCGCCGCCCAGCCGGCCAAATATCCCAGATAGTTGTTTTCAAGGTTGCAGTTCGTCACGCGTTGGAGCCACACGCCGTCGTATTGGGCCCGGGCGATCAAGTTGCCTTTTAGCAGGACGCCGCTCGAATCGAGCACCGTGATGGATTCTCTCAGATTGGATTGGTTGGCAAGGGCTTCGGCATCAGTTGAAAGATAACAGTCCTGAACGGTGGCCCCGGTGGCATTTTGGATTTGGATGCCCGACTGTTGGTAGTTTGCGATGGCCAGTCCTTTGACCGTGTTCCCAGACCCTTTGATCATCAAGCCGTACGTCCATTGCCCGGCGTTTGTGCCGTCGATCTGGATTTCTGGCCCGGCCACGTTGGTATTTCCAGTGAACGTGGTTTGCGAACTGCCGTCGATGGTGGCACCGGTTGCCGTGATATCGGGGAGGGCCCGTGTTGGGCTGAGTTTGAAGTATTTGCCGTTGAAACTGGGGTCGCTGGTGGGGATTTTAAACGTCAGTGTTTGGTTGGGGAAGTCGTTGAGGTAGGTGAGGCAGTCGATCAACGATCCGGGGCCGGTGGCGTTGGAGTTATAAACCACTCCCGGCATGGGCTGAGAGCCGCTCACCGTGATTTTGACCGTGTACCCGGTTGCATCGCCGGAGAGGACTTGGATACTGATTCCGCTCGGTGCGTCGGAATAGGTTTCGCCCGGCGTCCAGATGGCCCCCGCATCATTCGGGTTGTTGTCGTTGGTGCTATCCACCACTTGCGCGTACCGGTCGTCGTTGAATTGGCCGGGGTTGAAGATGTCTTCCACGCGGCGGAATTCATCAACCTGGTGGATGAGCACGCCTTCCAGCGGGACACCGGTGTCGTAGCCGACTTTCTTCCGCGCTTCAACTGTGTAGTAGTATGAGTTTCCACCCCGGATGAACACTTTTGCCATCAAGTAATCGTTGGTTGTGGGGGTTTCCAGGCGTTCCAGGCGGATCGTGGTGGATGTCCCTGGATAGGCATAGTAGATTTTGTTGGCATCGATCCACTTGTTTTTGTTGCGGTTGTAGGCGATGTAGCCCGTTCCAACATTGAAGTTCGTACCGAATGGGCTCCCGGCATTAGCCTGGTAATTGCCGCTGCTCATGCTGTCCCATTGCGAATCATAGGGGGTCGAGTAAGGCCCCGAGCAGTGGGGGAACCCGATGTTGTGGCCCATTTCGTGGGCATAGATTTGTTGGGATGTCTGAGGTCCATCCAGCACCGTGCATGGCATCCACCGATCTTGCCCGTCGGCGGTGACATGGACGTAAGTGGCATAAAACCCGTTGAAGTCGTCAGTGACGTTGAGGCAGAAATTCATGCCCCACCAGGAGGCAAAGTTCACGTTGGCGTCAATGAGGGGCTGGATATCGGCGAACAGCTTGGCCGAGTCATAAAGGTTTGCTACCCCGTTCCCCGGCGAGCAATATTGCACTTTAGTTTTGGGGAGGTTTTGCCAATCCAGGGTCTGGCTGCCGGTTATCGAGGTTTTGCCATATGAGGCCTGCTGGATCATATGATCCATGCCAGGAAACGTGTTGCGGAGAAAAGCCTGGTAATAGCTGGCGATGTGGGGCGAAACCCCGGTGGAGTCGGATGTTCGGAGCAAGACGTTGAGGTAGGGCCGGTTATCGGCCGCTTCCTGGAATGGCGAGCGCTGGAATTGACCGGGGGCCTTTTCCCGATACAGGCCCAGGGCAGAGAAATAGGGCCGGTCGCTCCCCGGATAGCGGAGGAGGTCGGGCGTGAAGAGATCCAGGGTTTCGATCTGCACGGTCTTTGCGGCCGCATCAAAGACCCCGGTCACCTTGACGATCTTGCCCTGCAGGGCACTCACCCCCCCATACTGGCGGACGAGGTCCGAGCCCGGCCCGGCGAGGATCTCTGTGCGCTCCCCGTGGTCGTTGCCGATATAGATGCGGATCGCATCTTCGTGTTGCGGATTCTGGTTCCTGGGGTCAGGGCAATACCGGTCAACCAAAAACCAACCGTAAACGGCGGCATGGCGACCGTCGAGATAGGCCACGTTGTCGGCCCATCCTTGCGGGAAGGCGGGGTGGTTCGCATCCGGTTGGGAAGCTTTTGGGAAAGATTTGGGGGCGGTATCGAACAGGGGTGTGCGGGTTTCGGGGGCTGGCGGCAAAGATGCGCCAACGTTCGCAACAATGATGAGAGATGCTAACAACGAGATTCCCACGGCCCAAAGTTTACCGTTCGGAAAAAAAACAATAATTGAAAAATGAATCGGCCCGCACCGATTGGTGCGGGCCGGTTGGTTGTGAGGAAGGGGCGTTATTCCTTCTCGGGTTCTTCAACCTTTGCTTCGCTGTGCATCACTGGTTGGTCGACGGATTCCAGATGGTGCTGGCCTTCGTTGGGGTCGGCCCCTTCGGCAGCGGCCATGCCGGTACCCATCCCGCCCCGCTTGGACCACCAGATCGCCACGATCAGCATGGCGGCGGCGAACAAGGTGATGCCGATGAGCACGGCGCTGTCCCGTTTGGCGATGACCGCCGGTGCCAGGAGCAACGCGACCAGGTTCATGACCTTGATGAGCGGGTTGAGGGCGGGGCCGGCGGTGTCCTTGAACGGGTCGCCGACGGTGTCGCAGACAACCGCCGCCTTGTGGGCTTCGGTTCCTTTGCCGCCGTGGAGGCCGTCCTCGATAAGCTTTTTGGCGTTGTCCCACATGCCACCGGAGTTGGCGAGTAAGACAGCCATGAGTTGGCCTGAGAGGATCGTCCCGGCAAGGAACCCGCCCAGGGCTTGGGCGCCGACCAGGTTGTATTCCACCCCGTTGATCATGGTCATCGGCTTGCCGATGCTGAAGCCGAAGCCAACGAGCACCGGGAAGAAGATCGCCAGGATGCCAGGGCCGAGGAGCTCCGTTTGAGCCGCCTTCGTGACGATAGCCACGCACTTGGCATAGTTGGGCTTGCTAGTGCCCGCCATGATCCCGGCATCGTTGCGGAACTGAGCCCGGACTTCGTTGATGAGTTCGAACGCCGCCCGGCCCACTGCGTTGATTGAGAAGGCCGAGAACAGGTAAGGCGCGGCACCCCCGATCAGCAAGCCGAGGAAGATCTCAGGGATTTCCAGCCGCATGCCGACAGCGGTGAGCTGCCCTTCTTCGACATAGGCGTGGAAGAGGGCGACCGCAGCGACGACAGCCGTGGCGATGGCAAAACCCTTTGTGAGGGCCTTGGTCGTGTTGCCAGCGGCGTCCAGCAATTGGACGCGGCGGGCGCCGTCGGGCGAATCATGATGGGCTCCCGACATTTCGAAAACGCCTTGAGAGTTGTCGCTGATCGGGCCGAAGGTATCCATCGCCAGGATGAACCCGGTGGTGGTGAGGAGCCCGAGCCCGACAAGCGCGATCCCATAGAAGCTCAGGATGTATCCACCGTATTCAGCTGGCGGGAAGATCAGGAGCGGGCCCATGAGACAAGCCACGATGGCAAACACGCTGAAGACCGAGCTTTCTTGGCCATAGGCGAACCCGGTGATGATCATCGGGGCCGGGCCAGCAGTGGAGACCTGCCCGAGTTCTTGGACGGGCCGTTTGTGGAGGCCGACGTAGTAGTCGGTGAGGGCTTCGAAGACGAACGCCATGACCAACCCAAGCGCAACACAAGCCAAAAACTGCCACCAATGGGCGGTTTTGTGCTTGATGTAGGCCAATTGCGGCGTTAGGCTCGGCGGAGCCGCGCCGGCCTTGGCTGGGTCAGCCTTGACCTTTTCGTTGTAAGCCTTGACCTTCTCAACCGGTGCGGCAAAGCCAAATTGGGCGGCCCCGCCCATCGCCCCGGGGAGCGGCTGGACGAAGCTCAAGTTCACTTCTTTTGGATCTGCGTCGATCCCGGCGATGACTTTGCCTTCTTTGTTGGCAAAGATCGTGGCGGGATACTCTTTTTCAACGGTGAGCTTGGTTCCCGGCGATTGGGTTTCGAACTGTTTGATCGTGTCGTCGAGTGCCTGCCGGGTCATAACCCCGACGTAGCCCGATTGCTTGCGCGGGGCCTTGGTGGGGTCGGGTTTGCCTTGGGCGTCGGTGGCCGGAACGGAGACGGAGATCTTGTAGATCCCAACCTTTCCATCTTTGGCGAGGTCGCCAAGGGTGGCATAGGTGGGTTCCGGTTGGGCCGTCGGCGATGTCGGCGTGGCAGCCGGCATCATGACAGCGTAGTTGTTGACCAAGTTGCCTTTGTCACCCGGTTTGACCGACTTGTATTCTTTAAAATCCTGTTCGGCGGGAATGGCCGATTGCCCCCCAGCCAGAGTCTGGGTGATCCGGGATTTGACTTCGTCTTCCGCCAACTTGCGGTTGTCGGCCGTGTCTTCCAACGAAACCTGCTTCATCAAAGCATCGACCATTTTAAGGGCCTGGATCTCTTTGGCATTGAAGACGTCGTCGGCGGAGACTTCGTAGACTTCCTTCTTCTGCTTGGCCGCAATGTCGGAGGCGGCGCGGAGGATGGCCTCCGCGTTGTTCCGCTCGTTGATGTTCGAGGCGACAAGCTGGTTGGTCTTGACGAGTTGCGACGGGTTCATCCCGCCGAGCATGTAGTAGGCGACGCCAACGGTGGCGACGAGTGCGATGGCGGCCGAGGCATAAAAGCCGCGGCGGATGGATTTGAGCGGGTCGACGGAGATGTCGTCCGAGCCCTTAACCATGAAGATCCCAACAATGGAGGCGACGACGCCGGCCCCACGGGCCATCAAGGCAAAGATGATGAGCCGCATCCACACTTCGGTGGGGAAGAGGGCCGCGGTTGCGGCGCCCAACACGATGGCGGCGACGAGGGTGACTTCGTAAGATTCGAAGACGTCGGCGGCCATCCCGGCACAGTCCCCAACGTTGTCACCGACGTTGTCGGCAATGGTGGCAGGGTTGCGTGGGTCGTCTTCGGGGATACCGGCTTCGACCTTCCCGACGAGGTCGGCACCGACGTCGGCGGCTTTGGTGAAGATCCCCCCGCCGACCCGCATGAAGAGGGCGGCAAGCGATCCGCCGAAACCGAAACCGACGAGCAGCTTGGTGGCGACGTCGGGGAATCCAAGGAAAATGGATGTGGCGCCGATGAGCCCCATACCCACCGTGACCAGCCCGGCGACCGAACCAGATTGGAAGGCGATCTCAAGCGAGGATTTGTAGCTGGTGAGGGCAGCGTTGGCGACACGCATATTGGCGCTGACCGCTGCCTTCATCCCCACATAGCCGGCGATGTAACTGGCCCCGACGCCGAGCACGAAGCAGACCGCCGTCATGGCGGCGACCGTCGGCCCGTAAGAGCCTTGGTACATCGCAAACAAGATCCCGGAAATGACAACGACGAAGACGGCCATGGTCCGGAACTGCTGGCTCAAATAGCCCAACGCCCCCGATTGGATGGCGTGCCCGACTTCTTGCATTTTCTCGTTGCCCGGCGAGGTGGCTTTGACCCGCGACCAGAAGAAATAGGCAAAACCAAGGGCAAGGAATCCGAGGATGAGCGAGATGATCAAGAAGATCCGGTCGCTTTGCGAGAACTCCAATTTGATGTTTGCTTCGGCACCACTGGCCAAGGCGAACCCGGGAGCCAATGCGGCGAGCAAGGCGAGGATCAAGGCAAGGGCCCTCTTCTGGCCGGCCTGCATCCAAGTTGTGGGGTTATGCGTGTTCATTTTTCGAGACGTTCCCTCTGAACGCTAAAAGGGGCAGGCTTGCAAACCTGCCTCCAAGGAATGACAGACTTTACCTTCTCAAGAAAGGCGGGTGCCACGTCTGGGCCGGGTGGTATCTGGTTGCCGGGTGTCCAGTAGACTCTTAGCACGAATGGCTTCCGAGGCGCGAGGCTGGCAGGGGTTCAAGGCCTTTTTGGAGATGATCAAGGTCGAGCACTCCATTTTCGCCTTGCCTTTTGCGATGGTTGGCATGATGTGGGCCTCGCGCACGGCGGGGCTCGGCCTGTTTCCGGGATGGCGCGTTTTTGGATTGATCGTCGTGGCCATGGTTAGCTGCCGCAGCGCCGCGATGGCTTGGAACCGGATTGCTGACCGAGACATCGATGCTCTTAATCCAAGGACTCGGTCGCGGGCGATCCCAAGCGGCATTTTGAGCCTGCGGACGGCGAATATCTACTTTTATGCGAGCGTGGTGGTGTTTTTGTCGGCGGCCGCGTTCTTGAATCCGTTGGCTTTGGCGTTGGCGCCGGTTGCCTTGCTTGTCACCCTCGGCTATTCGATGACCAAGAGGTTCACGCCGCTTTGCCACTTTGTGCTGGGCTTTGGGCTAGGGATGGCACCGGCTGCGGCATGGGTTGCCGTGCAGGGGAGCTTGGCGTGGGAAGTCCTGCCGCTCGTTGGGGCGGTGATGTGTTGGACGGCCGGCTTTGACATCATCTACTCCCTGCAGGATGAGGAGTTCGACTCGGGCCAGGGATTGCACAGCCTTCCCCAGGCGGTCGGCAAAGCCCGCGCCCTGTGGGTGAGCCGTTTCTGCCATATCGCGGCGGTTTTGCTGCTGGCCTGGTCGGTTGTGCTGATGGGCGGCTGGCTGGTGGCCCTCGCTGGCGTCGTCTTTGCGGCCGGCATCCTGGTTTACGAACAAAGCCTGGTGAAACCCGACGACCTCAGCCGTGTGAACCTGGCATTTTTTACGTTGAACGGGTTTGTCTCAATCGGCGTGTTCCTTTTCATCTGGGTGGATTGGGCGGTGCGGCATTGGCTCTGAGATTGCCGTTTGACGGGGCGGGCCGAGGCGGCCGTTCGTGAACGTTTTGGGGCGGACAAACCGGGTATGGCCCGATGAGTGGTGGCGCCTGTCCGGCATATCGAACCGGGAAGAGATCGCCCTCCGGCTCCGGGCGGATCCGCGCCCGGTTCTGGCGGCCGGTTCGCCCTCGCTGTGGGCCAACGCGCTCCGGGGGTCGGGTTGCGGGTGGTTGGTGGTGTCGTCGGCGGGGGCAGAATCGGCCCGGACGGAAGACGAGGCGGCCAACCGGATGATGGGTGAGATCTGCGCGGCGGTTTCTTCATCCCCCGATGCGGAAGTCACCGTGTGGTTCCTTACGGTTGCCCGCGCATGGGAGGAGTTTCAAATCAACGGGGCGCTCTCGGGTTTGGAATCGGCGCGGCAAGAAGGGTTGATCCGGCATGTCGGACTGCATGTCGCAGGACCGGCGGTCGGGGTGGCCGGGCTCTGGCGTTTCCACGACGCGTTCGAACTGGTGCTCTGCGGGCCGGGCCCCGACTTCGACCAAGTTGTGAGGACGGCTCGCGAACGCCGGGTCGGGGTTGTGCAAGATGGCGGTGAGCCTCGTGGGTCTGGACCCCTATTGCGGGAGGTTCATGGTGGCTGAGGTGAAACAGGCCCTGCTGATGGCGTCCTGCCTCTGCTTGGCATTTGGTGCCTTTTGGATCACCCGCGTGCGTGTGGTCGGCCGGCGGGGATTTGCGATGTCGGGGGCCTTCTTTTCCATGGCCCTACTTTGTTTTGGATACCGGGAGGAGTGGCGGGCGCCGATTCTCATCGCGGTGGCGGTTGTTGTGTTGGCCCTGCTGGCGGTTGATTTTGCCCTGCGGGCGGGCGAAAAGGTGAACGCCCAATGAGGATCGGAGTCGTCGGTGGCGGGATAGCCGGGCTCCGGTCGGCGATGCTCTTGGAACGTGCCGGCCACCAGGTCACAGTGTTTGAGGCGCGCGACCGGGTTGGCGGCCGCCTCTTGACGGTTGAGCGGGGCGATGGTTGGTATGAGGGCGGGGGAGAGTGGATCGACGCCGACCACCACCGGGTGCTTGGCCTCATGCGGGAGTTTGGGATCGCTCCGGAAAGGTCGTCCCAATGGCCAGGGTTGGTCGTGTGCAAGGGCGAATTTGCCCTAGAAGATTCGGTCTGGCCCGATGCGGCACAAGATTCTGAAGCCGTGCATTTGGAAGCTGTCCGGCTGATCGGGGAGGTCAATACCGGCAAAGACCCAGGATCCGATGGTGACTTGGGAGATTTCCTGGACCGGGTTTGCCAGTCGGAGCGGGGCCGGTGGTGGGCCGAGGCGACATCCCGGAGTGATGAGGGCGACGATACTGGCCGGATCGGGTTCCGGGGTTGGCTGCGGGGGTACGAGCATTACCTGGATCGAGAGGCAGGGGACATGAGCCTGTACCGGATCGGTGGCGGCGGCGGCCGGTTGTGCGCCTTGATGGCGCAGAGGCTCGCCGATGTGCGCACAGGATGGGAAGTATCAGGGATCGACCCCAAAACGGGAGGGGTCGATTTCTATGACCACCAACCGGAAGTCTTTGACCGGGTCGTGGTGGCTCTGCCGAGTTTGTGGGCCGAGTTCCGCGTCGGCATGGTCGAATTCACGGGAGCCCAGATGGGCCGGGCCATAAAGGTCGTCTTGGAGTTTGATCGTCCGTGGTGGAAGGAGAAGGGGTGGTCGGGCCGGATGATCTGCGATTTGCCGGTGCAGCAGACATGGGATATCGGCCGGGGCGGACTGCACGCTCTGGGTTGTTATATTTGCGGCGATGAGGCCGCAAAGTTGGGGCAGGACGCGGTTGGGGCGGCTTTGGAATCGATCGTTAAAATCCACCCCGAAGCGTCCAGAGGATTCCTCGGCGGGGCCGTCCACGATTGGCCGAATGAAAAGGGAATTGACGGAGCATTCCCCTCCATCCGGCAGGGTGAATTCGAGAAGTGGGAGCAGGGCCGCCAACCTTGGGAGAAGCTGCATTTTGCCGGTGACTGGGCATGCGATTGGATTGGTTTCATTGAAGGGGCATTGGAAAGCGCAGAGCGGGTGGCCGCGGAGATCGGCCCGGCCCCGGGATCAAGAGGATATAGACTGTCTGCGTGTTGATCGGCGCGGAAGTTTGGGGGACGGGCGAGCGCGGGTTTGCCGTCGAGGACGGCAAGTTCACCCGGGTCGGAGGCGATTCTAATGGCGGGGAATGGGAGGGGTTTGTCGCCCTTCCGGGATTCATCGACGCCCATTGCCATATATTGCCGAGCGGGCTCGACCTTTTGAAATTGGATCTTTCCGGGTGTCACAGCAGGGAGGAGGTTTTGCATGCCATCCAGGCGTGGAGGCCCAAACTTGCCGACGGGCAATGGCTGCTGGCCGTGCAATACGACCAGAACCGGTGGGGCGGCCACCTCACGTCGGCCGACTTGGATGCAGTCTGCCCCGATGTGCCGGTGATCTTGCGACACAGCAACGGCCACGCCAGCGTCGCCAACTCGGCCGCCCTGGCAGCCGCCGGAATACGCGACGACCAGCCGGATCCAGTCGGTGGGGAGTTCCTGCGTGACGAAGCAGGGAAACCGAACGGAGTGTTGTTGGAAAAAGCCCACGAAATCGTCACATCCCGCGCGCCAGAACCTGGGCTCGACGAGATGGTGGAAGCCATTTTGCGGGCCGGGGAATCGATGGCGGGGTTCGGCATCACGTCGGCGACCGACATGATGACTGGCCGCTGGGATTTGGACAAAGAGCTCCAGGCGTACCGGATCGCGAGCGAGCGGGGTTGCAAAGTGCGCCTTCGCATGTATTTGCAATGGCGGGAGGTTTTGGGCGAGCGCGCCATAAACAAAGACCGGTTGAATGGACTTATGGAAGGCATGGATCCGCAGCTGTGCCAGGTCCTTGGCCTGAAAGTTTTTGCCGATGGAGCGATCGGCAGCGCGACCGCTGCCATTTATTCAAACTTCAAAACCACAGGCCGGAACGGCAAACTGATTTATCCTGAGCCCGAACTCGCCCGGATCTTGGCCCAGATTGATGCGGAAGGGTGGCGGTGTAGCGTGCACACGATTGGGGATCGGAGCACCGATTTGGTGGTGGAGGCCTTTGAGAAGACCGCGGATCCATCTCGGCACCGCATCGAACATGCGATGATTCTCTCCGACGCCCAGATAGAAAGGATGGCGCGCTTGGGGAGCCACGTGGCGTTGCAGCCCGAGTTCTTGTACCGGTTCGGCCATGCCTACCGGGCCCAACTGCCAGATGACGTCTGGCCGGCTTTGATCCGCGTGAAGAGTTTGCGCGATGCCGGTCTTTCCCTCTCCTTCAATTCGGATCGGCCGATTGTTGTGGGCAACCCTTGGGTGGGCATCTACTCGGCGGCATGTCGGCCGAAAGGTTTCGACCCGAGCGAGGCGGTTCCCGTTTCAGAGGGGATCGGGTTTTACACGAGCGGGGGAGCCGTTGCGAACTACGACTCGGAGTGGTTGGGTTCAATGACGGAAGGGAAAGCGGCGGATTTCCAGATCTACCGGCGAGAGGATGTGGAAGGATTTGCGGCGGAGGTGGATGCCGCGCATGGTTCTTCTGATAAAGTCGTCTCATTCCCGAGTCCGATTGCCGTTTATGTGGGAGGGAGGCAAACGGTTTAGTCTGTGCCAATACAAAGGGCCCAAGCCGTGCGGGAATACCTTGGCGCGCCGGCATGTGAAGGGTATAGTTTTGAGTCCCCGATTCCGTCCGGAGCATTATGAGAGTCATTCAACCGTCTTCGAAGCGCATCGGCCGTGCGCTCGAAGTTCCCAATCTGATCGAACTTCAACTCAACAGCTATAAATGGTTTTTGGAAGAAGGCCTGCCCGAGCTTTTTTCAACATTCAGCCCGATTTGGGATTTTACACAAAGCACCTACATTGAGTTCGTTGATTTCGTATTAGGCGAACCCAAGTACGGCATGCAAGATTGCCGCGACCGCGATTTGACGTACGAAGCCCCGATCAAGGCTCGCGTCCGGTTTGGCGGCAAAGACCGCGAAGTGATTGAGTCAGAGGTTTATTTGGGCGACCTGCCGTTGATGACCGACAAGGGGACGTTCATCATCAACGGCCGGGAACGGGTCATCGTCAGCCAGCTCAGCCGGTCGCCGGGGATCTATTTCGAAGAGGACATCGACACCTCGATGCAGATGATCGCCCGGGCGCGGTGCATCCCACTGGAAGGGCCGTGGTTGGAAGTCGAAAGCGATTCCAACGGGGTTGTCAACACTCAAATCTCCCAGACGAAAAAATTGCCCATCACCCAGTTGGTCAAGGCTTTGCACGGGTTCGACCTGGGCCGGGATCGGCAGGTGCGCAAAGTCGGCGCAAGCCTGGGCAAACGGTTCAGCGAACCGTTGGCCGACCCTGATACAGGCGAAGTCATCTTTGACAAGGGGGTGGTGCTCACCCAGTCCGTTTTTGACGGTTTGACCGACGAGCAGAAAGACCTGGAGTGCCTGATGGAGAGCCCCTTGGGTTCAACGGAGGACATGTATTGGTATTTTGGCGTTGAGCACACGTTTGAAAAGCCCACCGCCGAGCAGTTGGAAGGCACACGCCCTATTGCCGAAGTCGTCGAGGGCAAAAAGCAGGTTGTAGCCGCCCTCCAGCGCATCGACCGCGACACGGCGGTGAAGATCGAGAGCCTGGGCCTGGATTCGATCAAGGTTCTCAAACTCGAGGAGTACATCGAAACGACCTTGGCCGCCGACAAGACCCAAAACACGCGGGAAGCGATTTTGGACATCTACAAGCGGATGCGCCCGGGCGAAGCGGCAAACGACGATGCGGCCAAACAGCTGGTCTTCAGCCTATTCTTCGACCGCCGCCGGTACGATTTGGGCAAGGTGGGTCGCCGGTTCCTGAACAACCGGTTGAAATTGGATGTCGAGCGGAACACGCGGAATTTGACGAGCGATGATTTGGCTCGGACGCTGATCGAAATGGAGCCGTACCTCAAGAAAGAGGCGGACCACGACGACATCGACGATCTGCGCAACAAGCGGGTTCGCAGCGTCGGGGAACTGCTGGCAAGCCAGCTCCGGCTCGGTTTTGTGCGGATGGAGAAGGTCGCCCGCGAGCGGATGACCTCGGCCGACCAGGAAAACTTGTTGCCCTCGATCATCCTTTCCGTCAAGCCGGTCAGCGCAAGCATCAAGAGCTTCTTTAGTAGCAACCAGCTTTCAACGTTCATGGATCAAACCAATCCGCTGAGTGAACTGACCAACAAGCGCCGGCTTTCCAGCCTTGGCCCGGGCGGTTTGCAGCGCAACAGCGCCAAGTTGGAAGTCCGCGATGTCCACCGGAGCCACTACGGACGCATTTGCCCGATTGAAACCCCGGAAGGTCCGAACATCGGGCTGATCAGCCAGTTGACGACCCACGGGCGCATCGACGAATTCGGGTTCATCAGCACGCCATACCGGAAAGTCGTGGATGGGCGGGTGACTGACGAAGTCGTTTACCTAACGGCCCAGGAAGACTTCCACTTGCGAATCGCCCCGGCCGACACCGCCCTGGACGAGAATGGCCAAATCCTGGGCGACCGGGTTGTTGTGCGGTGCCCGGGTGGAGACAAGCAGTTCGGCGGCGCGAGCTACCCCAGCGTCCCCCCGACCAGCGTCGACCTGATGGACGTGAGCCCGGTGCAGATCATCTCGGTGGCCACCAGCTTGATCCCGTTCCTGGAGAACGACGACGCAAACCGCGCCCTGATGGGTGCGAACATGCAACGCCAAGCGGTGCCGACTTTGCGCAGCGACGCCCCGATCGTCGGAACCGGCCATGAAAAGCGGGCCGCAATCGACAGCGGCGCCAGCGTGATCGCCCGCCGCTCCGGTGTCGTGACCGGGGTCACAAGCAAGCTCATCACGATCCAAACGCCCGAAGGCGAAACCGACCGTTATGAGTTGCTCCACATGTTCCAGAGCAACAAATCGACCTGTTTCACCCACCGGCCCATCGTGTTCCCGGGTCAAACGGTGCTCAAAGGCGACGCCCTGGCCGACGGGGCCAACACCGACCAAGGACGGCTGGCCTTGGGCAAAAACCTCATTGTCGCCTTCATGCCTTGGGGCGGCTACAACTACGAAGACGCCATCCTCTTGAGCGAGCGCTTGGTGAAGGACGACATCTACACGTCCATCCACATCGAGCGGCATGAATCAGAGGCCGTGGACACCAAACTCGGGCCGGAGGAAATCACCCGCGACATCCCGAATGTCGGCGAGGACGCCTTGCGCGACCTCGACGAGAACGGGATCATCCGGATCGGTGCCGAAGTCCGACCAGAAGACCTCTTGGTTGGCAAGGTTGCCCCTAAAGGCCAAACCGAGATGACGGCCGAAGAGCGGCTGATTATCGCGATCTTTGGTAAAAAAGCTGAAGAGACCCGCGACGTCTCACTGACCTTGCCCCACGGTGAGAAAGGCACCGTTATCGACGTCAAGGTTTTCAGCCGGTTCAAATATCTGAGCCCGACCATCAACTACGTCTACAAGGAGAGCAAGAAGCGCGACCGGCTGGTTTGTGACCGGACGGAAGAACCGCTGCTGCAAATCCCTGGCGACGAATTGCCGGCAGGGACAAACATGACCGTCCAGGTCTATGTTGCCCAAAAGCGCAAGATCATGGTCGGCGACAAAATGGCCGGTCGCCACGGCAACAAAGGTGTCATTTCGCGCATCCTCCCGGTTGAAGACATGCCGATGCTCGCCGACGGTTCGCCGGTGGACATCATCCTCAACCCGCTTGGGGTTCCCAGCCGCATGAACATCGGGCAGATTTTGGAAACCCACCTCGGTTATGTTGGCTACCACCTGGACACCCGGTATGAGTGCCCGGCGTTCGAAGGGGCCACCGAACACGAGATCCTGGAAGAGATGAAGCGGTTGGCCGAGCACCTGCGCACGAAGTCGTTGCGCGCTTATGTCAACGGCGAACTCCTTTTGGGGATCAAGTTTGCCGACGATGCCGGCTTGGAAGAAATGACCGCGCTCGTGGAAGCCAAACTCCGGTCCCTCGACCAGGAAAGTTTGGAGCGGGTCAGCCGCATCGTGGCCGCCCCATCCACCAAATCGGTTGATGAGCTTTTGGCGGTTGATGCCGAGAATTTTGAACCCGAAGAAGTCATCGAAGTTCCGGGCAAACCGTTCAAAGCCGATGACAAGGTCTACCAAGGGATTTTGGAGAACATCCAAAAGAATGTGTTCCGGCGCGCCGGTTTGGATCCCAAATCGTGCAAGTCCATCGTCCGCGACGGCCTGACCGGCGACGAGCTCCCGAACCCAATCACGGTCGGGTGCATCTATATGCTCAAACTGGAGCACTTGGCGGACGAAAAAATCCACGCCCGTTCCATCGGCCCGTACTCGCTGGTCACCCAGCAGCCGCTTGGGGGTAAAGCCCAATTCGGTGGTCAACGGTTTGGGGAAATGGAAGTCTGGGCTTTGGAAGCCTACGGAGCGGCCTACACCCTGCAAGAACTGCTCACCATCAAGTCGGACGACGTGATGGGCCGGGTCAAGGCATACGAGCTGATCGTGAAAGGCGAAACGATCCAAGAACCGGGCATCCCCGAATCGTTCAAGATCCTCGTGAACGAACTGCGCTCCTTGTGTCTCAAGGTCGCAGTTGAGGATAAGAACAACAAGGAACTCTCGCTCAAGGATCTGGACGAACTCACCGGCAACGACGACGTGCGGCTGGCCCGCTCCGTCGGGTTCTTCAACTAGGGGGTTCCGGAACCAATTGTGGGCCGACCTGTTACGGGTCGGCCCACTTTATTTGTCGACCGGCGATGCCGAAAAACCGGGCTCAGGCCCCGGGGGACATTGTGGGCTGGCCGACGAGGGACCGCCGCCATTCCCGGATGCCCACAAACGCCATCACCGTGAAAATCGAATACAAAACCGCCGTCGGATACCAGCCCCGGTAAATAAAAACGGGGATGATGACGATGTTGGCGAAGATCCAGAAGAACCACGATTGGAATACCTTGCGGTTGGTCAAATACTGCGCCGTCAAGCTGAGGGCGGTGGTGGTGGCATCCCAATACACGTAGGCTCCGTGGACTTCTGTCAGCAGGCAGATCAACAGAGGAATAACGATGGCCAGGGTGATGCCGATGACCACCCAATGGTGCTTCTTCAAAAGCGTGACGGGCAATTCGTCGGCGGTCGTGCCCCGGCTCCATTTGATCCAGCCGTCGACCAGGTAGCCCGCGCTGATGAGCATCGTGGTTGCCTCGCCAAAGTGCCGCATTTGAAAGAAGTACCACCCATAGCCGACCGCCCAGATCAAACCGACGGGATAGTTCCAAGTAGATTCGACGACCATCAAGTAGACGCCGACCACTCCGGTGACAAACCCAATTAGTTCGACTTGCGAGTAAAGATCCTGCGGAAACCAGAGAATCGGCTTCCCGGTTGCCAGGTTGGGGATGCCTTGGGCGAGGATGCAGACCAGGGTGGCGAGAGCGGCCAACCCTAGCGAAATCCACATCTGCCGCGCCGTCATCGGATGCAGTTTTACCCAGATGCGGATAGTGTTGGGTCCAGGGCCGCCCTGGGCCGGGGAATCAACTGCCGTGTCCAATATTCGGTTGACACAGGGCGGTGGCAACAGGGCAAAGTCTGGCGATGCGATGCGAAAGTGTGTTGGATGCGATCGGCGGGACGCCGCATATCCGGTTAAACCGGATGTTTGGGTCAGACCATCAGATCTGGATCAAATTGGAGTCGGCAAATCCGGGCGGGAGTCTGAAAGACCGAGCCGCCCTTGCGATGGTCGAGGCCGCCGAAGAGCGCGGCGACCTACAGCCGGGCGGGACGGTTATTGTGCCCAGCAGCGGCAATGCGGCCATTGGTTTGGCGCTGGTCTGTGCCGTGAAGGGTTATCGGCTGATTGTGGCAATGCCGGTTTCGATGAGCCTGGAGCGCCGCCGCGCCTTGTGGTCTTATGGAGCGGAGATCGTTTTGACTTCTCATGAAGGCTGGTTGGGGGAAGCGGTCCATCGGGCGTCGGAGTTGGCGGCGGAAATCCCTGGTGCGTGGTTGGCCCAACAGTTCGACGACCCAGCGAACTTGTTGGCGCACAGCGATTCGACCGCCATGGAGATTTTGGGGGATTTTCCGGAAGGGCTCGATGTGATGGTGGCTGGGGTCGGTACGGGCGGCCATTGTTGCGGAACCGCCCTCGCGCTCAAGGAGACGTGGCCCAATCTCGAGGTTATCGCGGTTGAGCCATCGGTCTCGCCCGTTTTGACCGGCGGCCCGGCAAACCCGCACCGGATTTTGGGGATCGGGGCTGGGTTTGTCCCTTCTGTCTACGATCCGTCGGCAGTGAACCGAGTTGTTTCAGTTGATGAGGAAGACGCCTATGAGATGACCCGCCGTTGCGCCCGGGAGGAGGGGATTTGGGCGGGCGTATCGACGGGGGCGAATCTGGCCGCCATCTCTCAGTTGCTTCCGGAGTTGGAAGGGAAGCGGGTTTTGACGTTCAACTACGATACGGGCGAGCGGTATTTGAGCGTAGAAGGACTGTTCCCGGACAGAGTTCCTTAAGGTGTCCACTTACAACGGAAGTCGGATGCTGGATTCAAACCGGGACTTTTGGGCAATCTGTAATTTTTTGTCCAAAGATGCCCCGGGGCGGTACTGGGTTCCTTGCTATACTTGTAGATCGCTCTGAACCCAACCGACGCGTCCGCCCTTTTGTTCTAGACCCCAAAAAGGCAGTGGGACGTGCGGTTTTTTGGCGTTAAGGCGAACCACCGAAGCCCATGGCAGATACCAACCTGTTCGACAAGATCCGTATCGGCATCGCCTCCCCGGAAGACATCCGAAGCTGGTCCCACGGAGAAGTCAAGAAACCGGAAACCATCAACTACCGCACATTCAAACCGGAACGGGACGGCTTGTTCTGCGAAAAGATTTTCGGCCCCGTCAAGGATTACGAGTGTGCTTGCGGCCGGTACAAGAAAATCAAGTACAAGGGCATCATCTGCGAACGCTGCGGGGTTGAAGTCACCCGGAGCAAGGTGCGCCGCGAGCGCATGGGCCACGTCGAGTTGGCCGCCCCGGTTTGCCACATTTGGTATTTGAAGGGTGTGCCCAGCCCCCTTGCCCTGATCTTGGATGTCAGCCCTCGGCAGCTGGAAAAAGTGATCTACTTCGCCAGCTTCATCATCATTGACCTGGAACAAGAGAAGATCAACGAGCTGTTGCCGACCATCCTCGACAACGTCGAAAAGGAAAAGATCGCCATCCAAGATCAGATGCGCGATTTGGAAATGGAATCGCTGGAGCGCTTGGCCACCGAGATGGCCAACAATCCGGACGAATATTTTGACGAGAGCTATGTCAAGGACCGGATTAAGGCGAACTACGACCGGATCCGCGCCGAATACCGGGATGCCGACGAGCGGTTGAAAGACCTGGACATCGCGGCTTCACTTTTGGGCCAACTCGAGGTTTACCAACTTATCGAAGAGGACAAGTGGCGGGCAATCAGCAAGATGCTTGATTCCGTCGGCCGGAGGATGAAGCGCGACTTGAGCGAGCTTGTCCGGGCCAACATCGGGGCAGATGCTTGCAAAGAGCTGCTGCGCCGGGTTGATGTTGAACAGCAGATCAAGGATCTCCGTCGCGAAGTCCGGGAAACCACAAGCGCCCGCCGCCTTCGGGCCATCAAACGGCTTGAACTCGCCGAAGCGCTGGCCAGCAGCCGATCCCGTTGCGATTGGATGGTGCTGGAAGTTGTCCCGGTAATTTCCCCTGAACTGCGGCCGATGGTCCAGTTGGATGGAGGCCGTTTTGCCACCAGCGACCTCAACGATTTGTACCGGCGGATCATCAACCGCAACAACCGGCTCAAGCGGATCATCGAGATCCAGGCACCCGAGTCGATTATCAACCACGAAAAGCGGCTCTTGCAAGAATCAGTCGATGCGTTGATCGACAACGGCCGGCGCTCCCGGCCCGTCGTTGGATCCAACCAACGCCCGCTCAAATCGTTGAGCGACATGCTAAAAGGGAAGGAAGGGCGGTTCCGGAAGAACCTGCTCGGAAAGCGCGTCGACTACTCTGGCCGCTCGGTTATCGTCGTCGGGCCTCACCTAAAACTGCACCAATGCGGGCTTCCTAAGGAAATGGCCCTTGAACTGTTCAAACCGTTCGTGATGAAGGTTCTGGTAGAGCGCAAGGTCACCCAGAACATCAAAACGGCCAAACGGATGATCGAAAGAATGCATCCAGCGGTTTGGGACGGTTTGGAAGACGTGATCAAAGAGCATCCGGTGCTGCTCAACCGCGCCCCGACGCTCCACCGGCTCGGGATCCAAGCGTTTGAGCCGATTTTGGTTGAAGGCAAAGCGATTCAGTTGCACCCCCTTGTTTGCCATGCTTACAACGCCGACTTTGACGGCGACCAAATGGCCGTGCACGTTCCGTTGAGCCTGCAAGCCCAAGCCGAGGCGCGGGTTTTGATGCTGAGCACGCAAAACCTGTTCTCACCGGCGGACGGCAAACCGGTCATGACGCCGGTTCAAGACCCGGTCCTCGGACTCTATGCTCTCACGTTCACCAACAAGCGCATGGCCGAAGAGTTTCACGCGCAAATGGCAGCGCATGAAAAGGATCCGGAAAACAACCCGGCACCGCCAGTTTACGGGTCACCGGAAGAGATCCAGTACCTGTTGAACGCCCCCGGGACTCACCAAGGTGCTGTCCACCTCAACGGATTGGTGCGCGTGCGGTTGCACATCCCGGTTTTCAGCCCGGATTCCGAGATTGATTACCGCGATCCGTCCACTGGCCAAGAGTACAAGTTCGTCACATCGGAAAACGAATTGGGCGAAGAAGTGCGGACGCTGGAACCGCTGGAGCAGAAGTTCGAATCGCGGATTGTGGTGACCACTCCCGGCCGCCTGATCTTCAACCAAGTGCTGCCGTACCCTCTGAGGTACAGCGAGAAGTACCTGAGCGAGGAAATGGGCAAGCGGGCAATCCCGACGTCCATCGTCAGCGTTTACAACTCGGTCGGGGCCGAAGCCACCATCCGGTTCTTGGATGACATCAAGGCGCTCGGGTTCTGGAATGCGACCAAGTACGGCATCTCCATTGCCCTCACGGACATGGACCCGCCCAAACGCCGCGAGGAAATGCTGGACGAAGCCGACACCAAGGCCAACAAAGTCCTTGAAAACTACCGGCGCGGCCTGATCTCATTCCGTGAGATGCAAGAAAACCTTATCCGGCTTTGGACGGGCACCTACGACGAGATCGGAAACGCCATTGTTGCGAACATGCACCAAGAAAACCCGCTTTCCATCATCACGGTCAGCGGGGCGCGGGGTTCCATTAAGCAGCTCGCCCAGCTATCTGGGATGCGCGGGTTGATGTTCAACCAGTTCAACGAGGTTATCTACGAGCTCCCGGTCAAAAACTCGTTCCAAAAGGGCCTCTCGATGTTGGAATTCTTCGTCACGACCCACGGGGCCCGAAAAGGTTTGGCCGACACCGCTCTGCGGACGGCGGACGCGGGTTACCTCACGCGGCGGTTGGTCGACGTTGCCCAAGACGTCATCATCCGGACCGACGATTGCGAGACGATGGACGGCATCTTGGCCTTCCGTTTGACCGTGGATGGCAAAGTCCTTGAAACCATGGGAGAGCGCGCCTTTGGGCGCATGAGCCAATCCGACATCGACGACCCTGCCACCGGGGAGCGCATCATGTCGGTGGGCGAACTCATCACGCATTCCATTGAGGGCCGGTTGGCCAAAGTCGAGGCTACCTACTACGATGAGATCGAAGGCCTGGACGAATCGGCCCGGGAGAAGATTGATGCCAAGTACATTTCCGCCGGGTTCGAATTCGATGAGCACGGCCGATTGGGGGCCAAGGTTCGCTCGCCGATCACCTGCGCCATGGATGTCGGAATGTGCGCCAAGTGCTATGGCGTGGATCTTTCCACCAAAAAGGTTGTCGAAACCGGGGTTGCCGTCGGGATCATTGCCGCGCAATCGATCGGCGAACCGGGGACGCAGCTCACCATGCGGACGTTCCACACGGGTGGGGTTGCGGGATCCAAGTCGATCGCTATCACCAGCCAGTACAAGACCGGAAAGTTCATCCGCCAGTTCCAAGAAGACTTCCAATCCGCGACGCAGACCAGCGCCAAGGAATTCGACCCCACCAAACTTTTGGAGAGCCAAGAAGACACCATCAAGGGCCTTTTTGCCGACCCCAAGAACTTTGTGAGCATCGTCGACGGGAAGAAGACGGAGAAAACCAGCAAGAAAGCCCAGGAAAAGATGGAAGGCGACAGCCGGAAGCTTTGGGAACGCAGCCGGAAGACGTTCTTCTATTCTTGGACTGGGGAATCCAGCGGGATCGTCCGGGTCGAGGAAATCTTCGAGGCCCGGAAGCAACCGCGGGGCAAGGCGATCATCTGCCCGGTCTCCGGCGTGGTGAAAGAGATCCAGCGGTCGAGCTTTGGCCGGTGGGTGGTTGTGTCGGCCCGGGTCGATGCCGTGCCGCTCAAAGATGCCTACATCAGCGACGACCAGGATTGGGGCGACAAAGTCCCCGCCCCGGTGGAACGCTTGATCGGCCAAAAGCTGAGCACCCAAGCCGTGCACACCTTGCGCAAGCACGAAGTCGGGCAGGTCAATGTCCTGTTCCCGGTTCTCGTCCCGCCTCTGGGGAACCTGCCGGTGGACAAAGGGCAGCGGATCATCAAAGGTGACCCGCTGACGGAAGGGCCTCTGGATCCCCACGAGGTGTTGGAACTCGCCGGCCCCAAAGCCGTCCACGAATACTTCATCGAGAACTTGCAAAGCGTTTACAAGGATCAGGGTGTCGACATCAACGACAAACACCTGGAAGTCATTGTCCGGCAAATGCTCCGCAAGCGGCAGATCAAGGATCCGGGGAACACACCGTTCCTGCCGGGCCAAATCGTCGACCGCAACCGGTTCAACCGCGAAAACGAGCGGGTGCGCCAACGGATCGCCGAAGGCAAAAAGATCAAGGAAGTGAATCCGGAAACCGGGGAAGAGTTCGAGCGCGACCCGCGTGAGGCAACCGCGAACTGGATCCTGCTTGGAATCACCGAGGCGTCGCTGGCCACCGAAAGCTACCTTTCGGCGGCGTCGTTCCAAAAAACGACTCGAGTTCTGACAGAAGCCGCAGTCCGGGGCAAAAACGACCCGCTGCTTGGGCTCAAGGAAAACGTCATCATCGGCCGGCTGATTCCGGCGGGGACGGGCGTGAAAGCGCACCGCGAACTCGCTGTGGACGTCGACCGCTCGCAGCCGAGTTGGGCGCAACAGTCCCTCACCGCCTTGGTCGAAGCCGAGGAAGGGGAACTGGCCAACGACGGCGACGTGTTCGGCGGCATGAGCCTGGCCGACCTGGCCGCTCAAGACGACGAACCGGCAACGCTGGACGAGGAGTAAGCTCCGACCCAGCAAAAGGCTGGCCCCGCCAATCTTGGCGGGGCCAGCCTTTTTTTTCGTTGGGTGGCTGCGGCATGAGACGTCAAATGCTGGCGGCTCTCCTGCGCGTATTGCCGCTCTCGAATGCCGGTGCCTTTTAGCAACCCGTGTCGCAGATTATTTGATTGCAGACTCGATCGCATCCGAGATGAGCTTGTTGCTGGTCACCGCGCGGACGGCCCATTCGTTCTCTTGCACGCGGATGATGACAACCTGGACTTCGGCCGAGACGCTGCCCGATTTGGCCATCATCGGCCCCTCCAGCCTCTCGTTCTGCTTGAGCATGTTGGCGGCCGTGACCGTTTCTTTAATGAAGGCGTCGTCCCATTTGTGGTGGGCGTCGAAAGTGCCGATGATCCGTAGGGTTTTCCCGAGATTAGCCATGGGAACCGATTTTTCTGCCAAAAAGCTGTTTGATTTATCGAGCCGGGTGGAAGGGCTTTCTTGAGTTTGCGCCGGGGATTGTTGAGCCGGTTGCCCGGGGTCATCTGCGGGCCTCACCGAACACCCCGCAAGTGCCAAAACGGCGAAAACAAAAAACCAGCCGGGTTTCACACTCCCTGGTTTACCCGTGGCGCAGAAAAGTTGCCGGGATTTTGCACCGGGCCGCGATTGGGCACGGATTCCGCAGGAAGGGAAATGAAGACGTCGGGAACCTGCAATCATCCACCCAGACGCTCTTCCAATTTCCCCCGATCTGGGGGATTGCGTGACATGAAATAGGCCGCAATTTGCCCTGCGGCCTTTTCTTTGGTTCGATCGGGCGGAGCCCGCGCGGGGATGTCACGCCCGCTTTGCGCATTACCCGGGTTTTCAATTCTCGCCCGGGGCGGGGCTCAATCCAACCTTGGGATCAATTTGCGGCCGTTGGAGTTCAAAAATCTCCGGTCCCGCCAGGTCGAGGTATCCGGCGCCCCCCAACCTGGCAAGCAGCGATGCGTTGGCATCGAATGACTCGGCCACATGGACGGCCAAAATCTCCCCGACGATATACCGCGAAGCCCCGGGGCCCTCCCCATGTTCGATCGTTGTGAAAAGGCGGCACTCCATCTGGACGGGCGATTCGGCAACGCGGGCGGGTTTGACCAATGTCGATGGGATTGCCGAGAACCCGCTGATCGGCCACTCATCGATTTCGCCCGGAAAGCTGGGGGCGGTGCGGTTCATGCCGTCGGCCATGGCGCGGGTGACCAGATTGACGACAAACTCACCGGTTGCGGCAATGTTCGCGTAGGTATCTTTGGGTTCGCCCTTGGGGCCCAGCACGGTGCAGATAGTCAACGATGGCGGGTTGGCTCCGCCGATGTTGAAATAGCTGAATGGGGCCAGGTTTTGGATCCCATCGGCCGAAAGGGTGCTGACGAAGGCGATCGGCCTGGGCACAACCGAACCCGACATGATGTCATAGACCCGGTTTGTGGGTTCATTTGCCAAGATGAACGATTTCATGCTTCGCCCAGGTTGTCTCGGAAGAAGGCAAGCATTTTGCCCCAACTATCCTCGGCGGCCTCATGGTTATAGACGGCGGGGCGGTCGCTGTTGAAAAATGCGTGGCAGGTGCCGGGATAGGTGTGGAATTCGTGGTCGATACCCACTTCTTTCAGGGAGCGGTCGAGTGCGGCGACTGCTTCGGCCCCAGCGTAATCGTCATGTTCGGCAAAGAAGCCGAGGACGGGGCATTGGAAGTTGCCGAAGTCGGGATGGACGTTGGGGTGGATGCCGTAGTAATCCACGCAGGCCCCGATCTGCGCTGAAATGCCAGCCGCAAAAAGGGCGAGCTTCCCGCCCATGCAGAATCCGACAACACCGACCTTTTCCCCGAGTGTCATGGGATCGGCGGCAAGCCGTTCGGCGGCAGCCCGGATCACTTCGGCGGCTTCAGGCACCTTGAGGGCCATCATGAGTGACCCCGCTTCGTCTGGCTCTGCCGTGGTCTGGCCACCATAGAAATCGGGGGCCAATGCATTGAACCCGGCGGCGGCAAACCGGTCCGCCACTGCCGTGATGTGCCCCACCAAGCCCCACCACTCTTGGATGACGATGACGCCGGGGCCAGACTTGTCCGGTGAGGCGAGGTACCCCTGGATGGGGGTGTCTCCGTGGCTGAGCGTGATCATGGTTCCCATGGCTTGACCGAGTTTACTGTGGGTGGGGGTATACCGTCAGGCGGAGCGATGGCGAACCGGTATTTCCTGGCGATTGAGCCGAGTCCGGAGGCGGTGGCCGAAATCCAGCGTGTTCAAACTTCTTTGGAAGGGGCTTCCCAAGGCGTTTTTCGGCCCACGGCCCGGGAGACCCTGCACGTGACGCTCTATTTTTGTGGCGACACCGACCCATCCGAAATGGATCGCATCGGCGATGCGCTTGCCATGATGGGATCGGCTGGATTCGATCTGGCCTTGAATGGGATCAAGCTGTTGCCTCAAGCCGATGTCCCACGGGTTGTAGCGGCAGGGGTGTCATCTGCGGGTCGGGAGCTTGCCGCCTTCCAACAGCGCGTGCATGATGTCTGCTTCCCGATTGCTACCCACAAAGAAGTCCGGCCGTTCGCACCCCACATCACGTTGGCCCGGCTCGGCAAAGATGTCCCCGCCCGGGCAAAGGTCGTTAAACGGGCGTTGGCCGGCTTGGGGGAGCTGCGACCGGTTGGCTGGCGGGTAGCCGAATTGGTGGTGTTTTCCAGCGCGCCGGGGCCCGCGGGCCCAGAATATACGGCGGTCAGGCGGATCGCATTATCATGAATCTGCGGTTTGCCGCCCTGGTTGGGCTTTTTTTGTCGTTCACCGGATGCACCGTCCCCAAGAATCCGGTGCCGCCCGTTGCCGAGGCAAGGGTTGATGCCGGAAAGGTCCTGGAAACATTGGTTTCGAAACTGGCCGATGCGGGTTCGCCAGCCGCGTTGCCGTTTGGCGGGACGAGCCGCCGTTACAACGACCATACGTTTTGGGATAGCGATGTGTGGGGGTTCCCGGCTTTGGCGCTGACCCGCCCGGACATTGCCAGAGAGCAACCTCTCTTCCGATTCGACCACCGGGGAGCGGCCAAAGAGAATTTCAAAAAGTGGCAGGCCGCAGGCTATCCGGTGGCCAATAAGGGGCACCATATGCCCCTGCCCGAACTCGTCGCCCTTGCCGGAGGCATCGAGCCCATGATGTACCCCTGGGAGACGGTGGACGGAACAGAGCTCACGCCAAATCCGGACACCAAATACCAGCACCACGTGACCGGAGGCGTCGCCTGGATGATGCACCGGGCCGTTCAACTGGGGTTGTTTGACAAAGCCCGGGGGGAAGAGGTTATCAAGGGGTGTGCGGCGTTCTATCTGTGGCGCTTGGACCGGAACCCGGATGGCACCTTTGGCTTGCGGGGCGTTGTAAGCCCCGATGAATGGCACACCGTGGATAACGACCTTTACACCAACGCTCTTGCGGATTGGACGATCCGTCGGGCCTATGGCGAAAAGGTTTGGCCCCGCGGCCGGATGCGGTTCCCCAAACGAGGGGGCACGTTTGCGACGTTCGACGGCGACACCTACACCACATATAAGCAGGCTGCGGCCCTGTTGGCGGTTTTCCCGCTCCAACACCCTGATATCGTGCCGGATTCCCGCGAGATGTACCGGTTGTACCGGGGCAGGTATTCAAAAACCGGGCCGGCGATGGCGAACGCCATCGACTCAGTCGTCGCATGCCGAATCGGGCAACCGGAGATGGCTTGGGAAGATTGGCTTGCCAGTTGGGAGCCTTATTCCGATTCTTTGGCGGATGAGTTCCGAGAAACCCCCAAATCCGACGAAGGATATTTCCTCACGGGTGCGGCAGCTTGTGTCAATGCCGTGGTCTACGGCTTCTGTGGGATCGAAATCCACGACGGGGTTGCGCCACCCGGAACTCCGGCAATCCCTCTGATCGGCCCGGGCTGGATGGGGATTGATCCGACGTTGCCAAAGGGGGCTTTGCCGGTTTCGGCCCGGTTCACCGTGTTGGGTAAATCCCTGGAAATCAGTGCACGGTGCGGGGAAGATGGGGCTACGGTTTCGACCATCCGCTATGGTGGAAAAGTGATCGCCGACAACTATTCTCGCAGGCCCCGTAAATAAACCTGGATATGAGTCAATAATAGGGTTGGCCCATGCGCACTCTGAAATATGCCCACTCCTTCGAGGTCTTCCGCGAATTGCCCCCGGCACTTCAAGACCTGCGCGCCCTTGCCCTTAACCTGCGCTGGACCTGGCACCACGAAACCCAAGAACTTTTTGAAGAGGCCGACCGGGAACTCTGGACGGCTCTAGAGCACAATCCGATCGAGTTGATCAACCAGATCTCGGCCGAGCGGTTGACCCAGCTAACCCAAGATGGCGTCTATTTGGCCAAGTTGGGGCTTGCCAAACAAGACTTGGATGGCTACATGGCCGCTGAGACTTGGTTTGACCGCAAGTTCGGCGAGGACAAATCCCACTCTCAGTTTGCCTATTTCTGCGCGGAATTCGGCATCCACGAATGCCTGCCCATCTATAGTGGCGGCCTGGGGATCTTGGCCGGTGACCACTTGAAAGCCGCCAGCGACTTGGGATTGCCGCTTGTCGGGGTCGGACTGCTCTATTCGCGCGGTTACTTCCGGCAGTTCTTGAACAGCGACAACTGGCAGACCGAGAAGTACCCCCAGTACGATTTTCACCGGTTGCCATTGGTTTTGGAACGGGATGGCCAGGGCAATCCCCGGCGCGTCAAGGTGGAGTTCCCAGACCGTCCGGTCACGTGCCAGATCTGGCGGGCCCAGGTTGGCCGTGTTCCCCTATTCCTGCTCGACAGCAACATCTTGGAAAACGAACCCGGCGACCAGGGGATCACGGACACCCTTTATGGCGGCGATGAGGAGATGAGGATCCGGCAAGAGACGATTTTGGGGATAGGCGGGTTCCGGGCCCTTGGGGAGGTTGGTTATAAGCCCACGGTCTGCCACATGAACGAGGGACACGCCGCGTTCCTCTCTTTGGAGCGTTTGCGCCAATTCATGGCCGAGAACAATTGCGACCTGCGCACGGCTCGGCAATGCGTGGTGAGCGGCAACGTCTTCACCACCCACACGCCTGTCCCAGCTGGGTTCGATATTTTCCAACGGCCGTTGCTGGAACGGTACATGAGCAAAGCGGTGAGTGACCTCGGGCTCCCGTTCGACCAGTTCCTGCGGTTTGGCCGCATCAACAAGGAGAACAAAACCGAGCCGTTCAACATGGCCATTTTAGCGATGGAGAACAGCAACTACGTCAATGGCGTCAGCAAACTCCACGCCGAGGTGACCCGCGAGATGTTCTCCGAACGGTGGCCGCATTATCCGCTTGTGGAAGTGCCGATCGGCTCGGTGACCAACGGGATCCACACGTCGACGTTCATGTCCAAGCGGATGGTCGATTTATTCGACCGGCATTTTGGATCGCAATGGCGAGAAGATGTCAGCGACCGCAACATTTGGGAGCGGATTGATGAAGTGCCGGACCTTGACCTGTGGGAACTGCGCGACAATCAGCGGGGCGATTTTGTGCGGTTTGTCCGCCGGCACTTGCGCAAGCGGATGCAATTGAACACGGCCAGCCCCATGGATGTAAAAAGTGTCAACAACGTCTTGGATCCGCGCACCTTGACGATCGGTTTTGCGCGGCGTTTTGCAACCTATAAGCGCGCGACATTGCTGTTCAAGGACGTGGATAGGCTGATGCGGTTGATGCACCACACGGAACGGCCGGTTCAATTTGTGTTTGCCGGCAAGGCCCACCCGCGGGACGACGGGGGCAAAAAGCTCATCCAGGACATTGTCAATTTCTGCCGAACGCCGGAAAGCCGGGGTCGGATGGTCTTTTTAGAAGACTACGACATGCACATCGCCAAACATATGGTTCAAGGCGTGGATCTGTGGTTGAACAACCCCCGCCGGCCTATGGAGGCCAGTGGCACCAGCGGCATGAAAGTCGTGCCGAACGGCGGGCTCAACTGCTCGATCCTCGACGGGTGGTGGGCCGAAGGGTTCCAGCCCGGCGCCGGATGGGCGATCGGCGATGGCACCCAGGACGACAATGAAGGCCACCAGGACTGGCTCGATTCGCTGGCCTTATACGATTTGATCGAGCACGAAATCGCCCCGACATTCTATTACCGGACGGAGAACGGTTTGCCGACCCGGTGGCTGGAAATGATGAAGCGGTCAATGGCCGAAATGGCCCCCACTTTTTCGACTCTCCGCATGGTGCGGGAATATTGCAGCCGGTTTTATGTCCCGGCTTCGCGGTCTTTTAGCCGTCTGACCGAAAACGGATTGGAGCGGGCAAAGCATGCCCTGGTGTGGCGTGACCGCGTTGCGGGGGCCTGGGACAAGGTCCGGGTTGCCCATGTTTCTGATGAAGCCGGCCCCAGCATTGCCCTGGGCTCCGAGTTCGAGATCCATGCAGAAATCGAGTTGGGGGATCTACAACCGTCAGATGTCCGCGTCCAGGCCCTGGTCGGCCGGGTCAAATCGAACCGCGAACTTACCGAAATCACGGTGGTCGATCTGGAACCGGCGGGTTCGCAAGGGCTGGTTCAGGTGTTCAAAGGCCACGCCGGTTGCCTGCATCCGGGTGCCAAAGGATATCTGGTTCGGGTGGTGCCGGCAAACGAGGACGTCAACGTTCCCAGCGAGCTTAGCTTGGTCGCCTGGGAACAAGGTTAGGCGCGGTTGCCTGGCTTAGGGGCATGTTAGAGCGGAGCAAGATCCCCTTCTGCCAGGACAGCCCGGTAAAAGCAACTTCCGGCTCCTGTGTGGCAAGCTCCGCCGCCAAGCTGTTCGACTTTCAAGACAAGGGCGTCTTGATCGCAATCAACCAGGATCTGGTGGACGATCTGGTATTGGCCCGATGTGGCTCCTTTGTGCCAGATCTCCTGCCGTGAGCGGGAATAGTAAACGGCCTGTCCCAGTTTGAGAGTTTGTGCAAGCGACTCCGCATTCATGTACGCGAGCATAAGCACTTGACCAGTGGCGTGGTCTTGGGCGATGGCTGGGATAAGGCCGTCTTGGTCGAACTTTGGAGTGAAAACCGGTCCGGATTCAAGCTCTTGCTTGGTGCCAGGTGATGGGAAAGACATTGTCTGCCAAGGGTACTTGGACAAAAAAAAGGCCGCCGGGATCACTCCCGGCGGCCTGTCGGTCAACTTTCAACCAGCCTTTTGGAAGCTGGCTTTAGTGTCGGCGATGAACTTTTTGATGCCTTCGCGCTGTTCAGCGGGTTCAAATTGGGCGACGAGCTCGGCGGCTTTGTCGATCACTTTCATGGCCTCATCCTTTTTGCCGGCCCCAAAAAGCGCGCGGGCGTGGTAGGCAGCCGAGAGCGCCGCTTCTTTCGGATCGGTCTTGCCGTAGCAGGCGGCCGACACTTTCAGGGCGGTCTCCTTGTTCTCAGCGGTCACATCAGGTTTGGCGGTGAGGTAGGCGGCCATGCTGCAAACGGTCGTGTGATCCAACCCTTCCAGCTTGCCAGCATACTTTTCGATGACTTTCACGGCAAAGTTGGCGTCGCCGTTCATGGCGGCGTAGATGGCTTCGACGCCCATTTCCTTGACCATGGCATCGAAAGACTCCATGTCGCCTTTTTTGCTCATTTCAACGATTTGCCGTTGCCGGTTGGCGGCTTCGCGCTGGGCGCGGGCGGCTTCGTCGAACTTGGTCTTGAATGCGTTCAGATCCCAGGTTTTGGCGACGATTTGCTCGAGCGGCTTATCCATGGTGGCCGGGTGGCCAATCCAAGCGATTACTCCGTCTTCGTTGATGATGAAGGCGCAGGGAATCCCGTTTTGGCCCGCAGCCCGCATCCACGTGGTGGAAATCGTGTCTTTGTTGTCGTCGAGAACGATGTTGTAAGCCATCTTGTCGCCCTGTTGCGCGACAAATTCGGCCACCCTCTTCTCGTGGGCTTCTTTGGATTCGTTTTCACCGCGCGGGTAATCCCAGGTGTTGACACTGACGGTGGTGATTTGGCCTTCGTACTTTTTGGTGAGCTCACTCAGGTGGGGGAAGACGGCAATGCATGGCCCGCACCAGGTCGCCCAGAATTCGACGACATAGACATGGCCCTTTTTGAGCTCGTTGATTTTTTCGCCTTTGATGAAGCCGTCGACTTTGAATGCCGGGGCCGGGTCGCCGATGGTCAGCGGTTTTGCTTCTTGCGCGAACGATGCCGCGGCAACCAAGGCGATGAGTGGGGTGAGGAACCGTTTCATTGCTATTTGTAGAACGCCGGAATGCCGAATGCGTTCCACCGTTGCACCCTGTACGATACCAAATATTTGTTGGGCGCGCGTGTCAGCGCGCACAAATCCGACAATTGGGGATTCAGCGGACAAAGTGGATGCGGGGCGATTCCATGTCGTCCAGAAGCATCAGGCTGACGATCGGCATCGGCCTGTCCTTGGCGACTTCGCGGGCTTCGTCGAAGGAGACTTCTTCGCTGGACATTCCGGGCATATCGATCCATCCGGCAAAGCTTTCGGCTCCGGATTGGGTGCTGAAGCAGGCGAGCCCGTGCGTCCCATCGTAGCAATAGCAGCCGTATTTGCTGGTCGGGTTGTGCCGGACGATGAATACGGTGTTCGGGAACTCGTTGTCTAATCCGAGGATTGGGCAGTCAAGGACCTGATTCATGGCTCTGCTCTTCTTATCGGTCAGCGCGGCGCGTGGTTAGAGGGCCACGGGCAAATTTAGTTGCCGACAAAGCTGTTCAGTTCTTCCCGGGCCATGAGTCCGGCAGTAGCGATGTTTTGGGCTTCTTGGACGTTCTTTTGGGCTTCGCCAACATCGTCGAGGAGTTTTGCGACTAGGGTTTCAAACGCCTCGGATTCGGATTGGTCTTCCGGGTTGCTGGTTTGCAATTGGGCCAGTTTGTCCAAAATCACGCGCCGGTTGTGCAACCGCTCCACGCTTTCGGCAAGTTGGGCGCGGCGAGTTTCTAACCTCTTGCGGAGCGAATCGACGTGTCCCAGCCGGTCTTGGGCGGCTTGCAGAAGCCGCTCCGCCTCAACCGCCTTACCTTTCAGGATGGTTTGCCAATCGGTGTCCGATCTGCGGATTTCGTATTCGATCCCTCGAACCAGCTCTTTGGCTTCGCCCAGTTGCCGGCTCGTTTCGATTCCTTGCAAGACGAGGCCTTGGATTGCCTGGTCCAGTTCGGCCATGGTCGGTGCGACCAGGTGTTCGGCAGCCCTTTCCATCACGGGTAGGGCATAGAGATCCACTTCGGCCATTGGCGGCGGGATCGGGAGATTCATGCGGTTGTCGCGGTTGCGGCGCCTATCCGACCAGAAGGAGGTCGGCCCCGCGACGCCGTACGGGTGGACCCGGGGCAACCGGGGTTCAACTGCGAGCATTGTGAGCGGAACGGCTAGGAGCATCAGTGCGGCCCCTTGAAGGCTGGAAAGGGCGCAGACGAGCACGGGCGTCGCCCAGAAGTAGACCGAAAGGTCGAGGGCCACGGCGATTCGGTGGCCCCTTGAATTCCAAAATTGCTCCCGGTGCGAGGCAGACGGGCTCTTGGGGAAACCGTTCAATTCCAACCAAACGGCGTAGAGTTCTTCCGGTTGGAAGGACTCCAACCGGTCGGCAAGGGGGCGCCGGCCGCTAGCAAGCAAGGCTTTTTGTCCGCCCATAGGTTTTTCCTTGGTGTCAGTGTACTACCGCCCAAGGACAGACCCCGCTTGTTTTCAGGCCCGTTTGAAGAACCGTTTTGAGACGATTGCGCCTGGTTCTTGCGACCCACGGATATCGACGGTGCAGGGGGTTTTCAAAGGGATTTCCGCATCAATGAACGCAAACGCGATGCCACACCCCAGCAGCGGGCTGTAGACGCCTGAGGTGACTTCGCCGACCACCCGGCCTTCAACGGAAACGGCCATTCCGGGAGTGGGGAATCGCCGTCCATCCAAGCGCACGCCCTGGAGCTTGCGGGGCGTTCCGTGATCCCGGTCCGAGTTGATTTTCTCCGATCCGAGGAACGGTTTTGACTTGCTGACCACCCATCCAAGCCCGGCGGCGATGGGCGAGGTGTCGTCATCGAGTTCGTGGCCATAGAGGGGGAGCCCGGCTTCCACGCGCAACACATCGCGCGACCCGAGCCCACAGGGTTCGACCCCCGCTTGGTGGAGTGCCTTCCAGAGTGCGGGGGCCTCGCTTGCCCCACATATGATTTCAAATCCGTCTTCGCCGGTGTATCCGGACCTAGCGGCAAAGGCGGTGACCCCCGCCACTTCCACAGTCGCCGTGCCAAAGAAGGGCAGACCCTCAAGGGCCGCGCGCTGGTCGGTTAGGGAATAGACGGCATCGGCCGCCCCTGGACCTTGGACGGCAATCATGGCGGTTTCGGCCGTCTGGTCGCTCATCTCGACATCGGAAGGGAGGAGGGAGGCGATGTGCGCCAAATCCTTTTGGTGGTTGGCGGCGTTGACCACCATTCTGTAGACATCTTGCGAGATACGGTAGACGATGATGTCATCCACTACCCCGCCATGCGCGTTGGGGAGCATGGAGTATTGCCCGTGGTCATCGGCAAGGGCGGCGACGTCGTTGACGGTGATGTGCTCAAGGAAGCCGAGGACTCCGCCGCCCCGGAATGTCAGCCGGGCCATATGCGAGACATCGAACATTCCCGCCCCGTTGCGAACGGCGAGGCTTTCGGCGATGATGGATTTGTACTGCACCGGGAGGTCGTAGCCGGCGAATTCGACCATTCGGCCGCCAAGGGCGACATGTTCGGCATGGAGGGGGGTTGTGAGCGGCGTTGCCACAGCCGGAGTATAGTATCGTTGCCAGGTTTGGCGGGGTTCTGGGGTCCCAACCGGCGGGGAATGTGAACTAACCGGGCGTCCGGAGACGTCCGTGAATCAAGCGGCTGGTACACTTGAGTGCGGCTGCCGGTCCACACAAAAGGCACATTGAGCCCAGGGTGGGGTTGGATCTTTATGGGAACGCTCGAATTGGTTGTCTGCGCCGAATGTTCGGCCAAAAACACGATCGACGGGGCGTATTGCCGGCAGTGCGGCTTCCCGTTGCCGGTGGAAGTGCGTGACGAAATGAAAGCCGAAGCAGAGAAGATGTTGATCGATGGCCGCCAGTTGTTGAACGACGGCCGGATCGATGAAGCGGGCCTGGTGGCAGATGCCGTGCTGGAGATCGACCCGTCGAATGCCAATGCGTTGGCATTGCGGGGAGACATCTTCGAAAAGGACGGAATGTTCGCTGAGGCGTTGGAAACCTATCAGAGGGTTCAAGCCCTCCGGCCCGATAACGCCATGGATCGAATCCGTACCGCCCACTTGGAAAAGCTTGTGGCCGCTGGGGAGATCGCCGTTGAAGAACCGCATTCCGCCCGACGGGGTGTGCTCTTGGTCGCGGCCGCCGGGATCCTTCTGCTCTCGGTTGGGGCGGCCCTTTGGGTTGCCGGGAAGCCGGCCGGGAAAGTTGACACCCAAGGTTGGGTGGCAAATCGAACCGAAAACGCCAGCGGATTTAACACTTTGGATCCCACGATGGTGCCAGTCGTCCCAAGCCAAACGAATATTCAAAGCCAGGGGCCCGGAGCGACCGGGGCATCTGCCGATCCTCCGCCAACCACGGGGACGGTGACCCGGTACCCTTCCAATCCCAGCGCGGGCTACACGACCCGGCAAGATCCAGAAAACGGCCTCCGATTCCCGACCGAACTCCAACCATGGGATCCGACGGCGGGCCGGACTGTTCCACAAAACCCGAACCCTCCTGCCAATGCCACTGAAAACACGGGCGCGAAGCCGGAGCAACCCGCAAACACCGGTGAATCCCAACCGAAAGAGAATCCCGGCGTGGTTGATATCACGGTCAAAAAGGGATCGGGCGTCGACAACCCCGGGACATCCGCCGGTGCTATGACGGCCGAAGACTTGATCAGAAAGGCGCGCAACCTTTCGATCCAAGAAGATTATTCCGGAGCGGCGGCGGCCTACGAAGAAGCCATCAAAGCTGGGGCGACGACAGGGGCAACCTACCAGCGTTTGGCCCAGTGCTACGAGAAACTGGGGCGGAAGTCAGACGCCGTCCGCAATTACCGGAACGCCATGGGCGCTTTTGACCGCCAAATCGCAAGGGGCAACGCCTCCGATTCCATCAAGGCTGCTCGGGAAAGTTGCGAAAGGGCGATTTCAGCCCTGGGAGGCTGAACCTGGTCGCAAACCGCACCTTGCGGCTGGCCGCCGCCCTTTTGACGGTTTTGGCCTCGGCTTTGGCATCTGCTGGTATCCCGAGGCTGTTTATTGTCCAGCTCACCGAGGATCCGGCTAAGTTCGAGGGATACCGGAGCCTGGTATTGGATACTTATCTTGCGGAGTCCCTGGACGAAATCGGCCAGGTTGACCCAATCGTGTGGTCGATGGGCGACCCAAGGTTCCGGCAGATTGCCGGGGACAAGGGATTCCCGCTAGAATGGGAATCTCCGACCCAACCGCTGGTCGTCAACGTGGCCCGGGCTGTCGATGCTGAATACGTCCTCGTTGTGTGGTCGATGCGCAACGAGGCGGTTGTTCGTCCGGTCGCAACCCTTTACAAAGCCTCGACATTCCGCAAGTTGTGGGGGTACGGGGACTGGGAGAGGCGGTTGGCGCCATTCTTTTCTGGAGAGACCAAGCCGCTTTCCGTCGCCGAAACGGCCGCGTTCAAAGGGGCCTATGGGCAAGAAATCCGCGAGTTCGCCGGTGTGCAGGTCGGCGACCGTGTCGATTGGGATTCAACATCCCGGACGATTGCGCAAACCTGGGCGGCACTGTTACGCCAGGAGCCGTTCAAAGGCTGGCCGGAACATCCCAAGTCCAGACTCCCGGAAGCCGACCCGGGGACGATCGTTCCTTTGCCGACTGGGGTGGACTTGCCGGATGGGGGCATGGAAGAAGTGGAAGGCTTGGTCGCGTCGGGCCGAATTGACCTTGCCATCGTCCACCTGCGCGACCTCATCGATCAGCACCCGTTCGACGAAAGCTACCGGTGGCGTTTGGTGCAGATTTTGGACAGCCAAAGGCTTTATGTGGAAACGGCCCAAGAAGCGGTTCGTGGCGCTGTAATTTCCAAGAAGCCGTTGCCTTTCTATACGGTTGCCGCCCGCAACTGGCTCCGGGCCGGGCATTTGGATTCGGCAAAAGACGCCCTCAACAACATTTTGGCGCGGGGGGGCGAGACCCGGGAAACCAAGGCGATGGTTGCCCAGCTCAACCTTCGGACCGGCAACTACAGCCAGGCAATCGAGTGGTATTCCATGGCCATCCGTAGCGGCCCCACCCCCGACGTCGTTTACGAACGGGCTGTGGCTTACGCTTTGGCCGGCCAGGATGAAGCTTGCCGCGACGATTTGGCCAGTCTTGTCGATTTGGACGCCAGAACCATTGAGGAGAGCTACGCCATGGCGGTGCAGGTTTGCGAGGAGATCTTGCAGGGGATCGGGGTCCGGCAAGGAGACCGGATCCCCTTGCTCAGGGTTCGCCCGGGAGACCAGGAGCTCGTCGCCCTGGCCGGAAAGGATCTTGCCCTGGCCAAATCATTGGCCACCTACTTGGATTTGACCCCCGTACCGCCACGGTATGCAATATCTCATGCCAAGCGCAAATTGGCACACAAGTTGATGCAGCAATCTGCATCGGAGATCTTTGACTACGCAACGAAGCGGAACGAAGACTTGGCCACGGAGGGGACCATGAGTTTGAGGGAGGCGTTAGCCCTCCTCCCCCAGATTCGGGCCCTCTTTGCTGAAGACCAGTCCCGCCCATTACCGTAGCGGATCTCCTGTGAAAGGAGAAACACAATGGTTGAAATTTTGCAAATGGTGGGTTTGCTCGCGGTGGTTTTTGCCCTGAGCTGGGTTGCCGGGTGGTGGTTCGTCGGACGCAAACACCGTCCCCTGACGCTCGTCCCAATTGCGGAGAACTGCCGGGTCCGGATGGTTGGCCCTGGCGGCACATATCGCTGTTACTTCATCCGCCGCGACAAAAGCGGCTTGGTGTTCAGCGCCCCTCTCCAGCGGGATCGCTATGTACCGGTAAAGGTCGGGGAATCGTTGATGGTTCAAGCGCCCTTGGCCGATGGCTTGATCACGTTCCGGAGCCAAGTTCTTTCCCGGGATGCGGAAACCCACGAGTTCACTTTGGCCATGCCGGAGCGCATTCGGGAAGTCGACCGAAGGTCTGAGCCCCGCCATCCCCAGACAGCCGGGAACATCGTCCGCATCAACGACGAACCGGCGAGCCTCGTCGATTTGAGCGGCGGAGGGGCCCGAATTGTGACCAATGCTCCCATCCAGCCGGGCGACAACATCTATTTGGATCTCCCCGCCGAACTGGGGACTGTCCACGGCTGGGCCCTGGAGTGCTTGCCAGCCGATGGGGGAAGTCGGGTTGCACGGGAAATCCGGGTTCGATTCGAGGAGCCATTGACCGGCCTGACCGGCATGCGTCGCAGGCACCTTTACCTGGGACGTTAACAATCGGAAAAAAAGTGGCCCCGCCTGGGAGAACGGGGCCGGTTTTGGACTGGAACAAGACAGGTCTGGGAACGCCTGCCTTTTTGTGTTGAGGAGGATTCGCGTCCACTGTTTCTAACGCGCAAAGGCCATTGATGTATCCCGGTCATGGCAAACGTCCCATTCGGCTGCCGATATTGGGGTGCAGGCATTTTTTGGGGCCGACAAACCTACGGATTCGCGATAACGGTCCGAGAATCCAAGTAGGCCGATGTGGACCGAATATTCCCGCAAAGTCTTCAAATTACTCCGGCGATTCTGGATGGATTCGATCCGGGGAAGCCTTTATGACTTGCAGTTGGCCAAAACCCTAGGGATCGCTGGCGGCCTTTTGGCTGGCATCGCTTTTGTTGAACACTGGTGGCGGTCCATCTTGGTTCAGGGCATCGGTTTGGCCTATCTCTATTTTCTGCCCATTTGGTTTGCGGCGCGGCAAGGCGGTCGGCTCGCCGGGATCCTTGTTTCGCTTGCCATGGCGACGTATTGGAATGCCTCCAACCCATCGAACTACCCGTTTGTGGCCTGGTTGATGAACATGGCGGTGTTGACCGCGGTGGTGATGGTTTTTGAAGGGTTTGAGCGTCGAATCCGGCAAGTGAACCGCCAGGCAGAAACCGATGGTCTGACCGGGCTGTTGAACCGGGGAGCCTTCACGGCCAAGGCAAAGGAAGCATTAGATCATGCGGAACGGCTGCGCACCACATGCGCCTTGGTCATGTTCGATTGCAACCGATTCAAGGAGATCAACGATGTGCACGGACATGCGGCAGGCGACCAAGCGCTAAAGGTGTTGGCGCGGGCTTTGCGCGACAGCTCCCAAGGCGATGACGTGATCGGCCGCCTTGGGGGAGATGAATTCGTTGTTCTGCTTGCCGAAACAGATTCGATCGGCGCCAACCTGTTCCTGAACCGCCTGCATGGCCGGCTCAAGCGCGACTCGGCGATCCTGCCGTTCGAACTCACGGTTTCCGCCGGTATCGCCTATTCGGGATACGACGCCAAATCGCTCGACATGCTAATGCAGGTTGCTGACGAGAAGATGTACCGCAACAAGCAAAGGGCCCGGGCCGTGGTCACAATTGCCGAAATGGCCAAAACCGAAGAAGTCGTCTGACTCCGGTTCCCATTGAGATTCCTTGACAGGATTGGGGAGTCGGCCGTTTATGGAACCGATTCCGCCGTCCGGCCTGGACGCCACCGAACATCCAACAACTTGACCGCCTTTGCCTCGTCCAGCCTCCCGACCACCTGGTTGCTGGGGGCATCGTGCAGGAGTTCTGGGTTGCTCTCCGCTTCTTGGCAGATCTTGATCATGGTGTCGCAGAAGTCGTCCAAGGTCTGTTTTGACTCGGTTTCCGTCGGTTCGATCATCAGGCATTCCGGCACAATGAGCGGGAAGTAGTTTGTTGGCGGGTGGAACCCATAGTCGATCAACCGCTTGCTGATGTCGAGCGCCCGCACCCCGTTTTGCTTGTACTTTTTCGCGGTTAGGACACATTCATGCATGCAGAACCGGTCGTGGGCGGGGGGCAACACGTCTTTGAGCCGGGCGCGGACGTAGTTGGCGTTGAGCACGCTGTACCGGCTGATTCCGGCGATCTCCTCTTTTCCATAGGCGAGGAGGTAGGTGAGGGCCCGGACGGCCATTAGGAATTGGCCATAAAACGTGCTGACGCGGCCGATGGATTGGGGTCGGTCGCCATCCAAGACCGGTTTGCCGTTGACGCGCTTGAGCACTGGGCCCGGCAAGAACGGTTCCAAATGGCTTTTGAGCCCAATCGCCCCACACCCAGGCCCTCCGCCCCCGTGGGGTGTGCTAAATGTCTTGTGCAGGTTGAGGTGCATGCAATCGAACCCGTGGTCTCCCGGACGGGTCGTACCCACCATGGCGTTCATGTTGGCCCCGTCGCAAAAGACTTGGCCGCCAGCGGTGTGCACGAGTTCGCAGATCTTTTCAATGTTCCGCTCAAACAAGGCCAAGGTGCTGGGATTGGTGACCATGAACGCGGCGACGGTGTCGTCGCATGCTTTGGCCAGGGCTTCCAGGTCGCAATCGCCGTCTTCGCCGGTAGGAATTGTTTTCACGGTGTAGCCGCACCGTGCCGCGCTGGCCGGGTTGGTGCCATGGGCGCTGTCCGGGACGAGCACGACTTTGCGTTTGGCGCCTTCCCCGCGAGAATCATGGTAGGCCTTGATCAACATCAGGCATGTCATCTCTCCGTGGGCACCGGCGACCGGCTGCATGGTGATGTCGTCGAATCCGGTCAATTCCCGCAAGATGTCATAGACCGAAGCCAGGACTTCCAGGGCTCCCGGCACCGAGTAGTCGGGTTGGAGCGGGTGCAGGCTGCGGAACCCGGGCAGCGAGGCGGTGGCCTCGTTGATCCGCGGATTGTATTTCATGGTGCAGCTGCCGAGGGGGTAAAAGCCGGTCTCGATCCCGTAGTTGAGTTGGCTCAAGTTGACGAAATGGCGCATCACTTCCAATTCCCCGACTTCGGGGAGGTTGAGTGACTCCCTGGTCTTGCCGACGGCCGATGTCAGATCGGTTTTCGGGGTCGTGGCCTTTGGCAGGTTGGCGCCGACACGTCCGGCAACGGACTTTTCAAAGATCAATTTGGGGATGCGGACGGCTTTGGTTCGCAGGTTTGGCATTTCAGTGGCTCAACTCCGCACGGAGTTTGTTGGCGTAGTCGTCGATCTGGTCTTTCGTCCGGATCTCGGTAACGGCGACGAGGAGGCAGTTTTCTAGGGTTGGGTCGTAGGGACCAAGCGGCAATCCGGCGAGGATGCCCCGTTGCAAAAGGCCGTCGCGGACGGATTCGGCCGATTTGGGAAGTTCCAGGACGAATTCGCCAAAGACCTTGCCCCCAAACCGCATCTTTGCCCCGGTTTGGGTGAGTTGCTGGATCGCATATTGCGTATTGCGGATCGTGGTTTCGGCGACTTGCCGCATTCCGTTTTTGCCGAGGGCGGCCATGTAAACGGTGCTTGCCAAGGCCATCAGGGCCTCGTTGGTGCAGATGTTGGATGTGGCCTTTTCCCGGCGGATGTCCTGTTCTCGGGTCCGCAGGGTCATGGTGAACCCTTCTCGGCCCTGGGCATCGGAGGTTCGTCCCACGATCCTGCCGGGGATCAATCGGACAAATTCCTCTTTGCAGGCGAACAAGCCGAGCAGTGGGCCGCCGTACCCCATTGGGATCCCAAGGGGCTGGCCTTCGCCCACCACGATGTCGGCCCCAAAATCCCCCGGGGGCGGCAAGATGGCGCAGGCGGTTGGGTCGGCGACAACGATGAGCAGGGCCCCGACGCGGTCGGCGGCGGCCCGGGCAGCGGCGAGGTCTTCGATCACCCCATAGAAGTTGGGGTACTGGACGATGAGGGCCGCATGATCCTCCGTTAGTTTGCTGTAGTCGGACGTGGCGCCGTTGTCGTCGGGGAGTTCATCCACCGCGACATCCATCGACCAGGTGTAGGTTCCGAGGACTTTGCGGTAATTGGGGTGGACAGCCCGGGCGCAGGCGACCCGACCCCGGTTTTTGACCCCGGTGGCCATGATGGCGGCCTCTGCCATGCTCGTCGCCCCATCGTACATGCTGGCATTGGCCAAATCCATGCCATAGAGTTCGGCGACCATGCTTTGGAATTCGTAGATGGTTTGCAGGTAACCCTGGCTGGCTTCTGGTTGATAAGGGGTGTAGGCCGTCAAGAATTCACCCCGGCTGATAACGGCTCCGACGGTGGCGGGGATGAACCGGTCGTATATCCCGGCACCAAGGAAGCAGACCACCCGGCTGAGGTCGGTGTTCTGTTCGCTGAGGGCTTGCAGCCGGCCGAGCAGGGCATGCTCGTCGAGTTTGGACGGCAGGTTCAGCTCCCCTTTGAGTTTGAGGTTTTCAGGGATGTCTTGGAACAGGTCGTCGATCGACTCAACCCCGATGGTGGCGAGCATTTCCTCGACGTCTTTTTCTGTGTGGGGGATATAGGGCATGGCGATTGGGGCTTAACCCATGATAACAAACGGAATCCCGGGGCCCGGTGACTCGCAGAATGGGACTGCGGGGCCGGTGTTTTGTGGATAATGCGTTTATGGTCAAACCCATCGCTCTTTTTGCCGCAGTGTCCGCCGCGATCTGCCTTGCCGGATGCAATGCGGGCCCAAGCCTTGTGGGTAAGTGGAAGGGCGATATTTCTGCCCAAGGACAAACCATGACGGCCGACATCGAATTCACCTCGGGCGGCAAGATGTTGACGACGTTCCAGTCTCAAGGAATCACGATTTCAGGGACGCAAGGCTATACCATTTCGGGCGATACGCTTTCGACGACGATGGAGGATGTGAAAATCACCGGGGGGAACCTGCCGCCCCAGCTCCAACAGATGGTTGAGGCGGAAGTTCAAAAGCAGAAGGGCAAAAAGGAAACTTCCAAGTTCAAGTTTGTGGATGCCGATACCGTCGAAGTGTCAGCAAACAATCAAACCATGACTTGGAAGCGGGTGAAGTAGGCCCGCCGGGGGCCTCTGGTATATTCGGTGTCCTTGCGCGCTCGTAGCTCAGTGGATAGAGCACCAGCTTGCGGAGCTGGGGGTCGGAGGTTCGAATCCTCTCGAGCGCGCCAAAGATTTTTTTAGTTTAGTCGCCTTCCCATATAGGCCAAGATCGACTGCATGGTTTTCTTGTTGGTGAAGAAGTAGCTCTCGTCCCAGATACTGTCGTTCTCTTCAGAGTCCAAGGTTGGCAAGTGGAACCAGACTTCGCCATCAGTGGAATCGGGGAAGACGGGAAGCACCCAATCCCTTTCGTCCATGTTATCGATATAGGTGGGGTAGGCGGCGACGGTCGAGTTTGACACGTACCGTTCCAGCCCCTTATCGGTGTTGCCGTTGGCCGCCTGCAAATAGGGCTTGATTTGGTCGATCGTTGGCGACCGCGACCCGATCACTGGGAGGAACAGGTAATTGGTGTCGTCCCAATCAACGCTGTCGGGGTCAAAGTCCCCGGACATCGTGTAGGTCACCATGGAAACGGTGTTGCCCTCCAAGATCCAACTGCTTGAGCCCCGCTTTTGGTAGTCGCGGTAGGTCAAAAATGTTTGGGTAAGGATCTTGTAGTCTTGGTATTTGAATTCCTGGAACCAGATCCTGACCACGAACCGCTCCTTAACCGGTTTGCCATCCCGTTCGGAATCGAGGATCGTGTTTCCCGGATTGAGCTCGTACCACTCGTCATCGAGTTTGACGCGGTACTTGTATCCTTTGAGGTCGTAAGGCGTTCCGTAAGTTCCGACCGGCTTGAGTTTGACGGACTGGTTGAGGGGTGGGATCGGCCGGACGGGGATTGCCGGGGTGGCGGTAGCGGTGGCGATCAATAGCGGGAATATGGCGGTGCCAATCATGGTGTCCTTTGGTTAGTAGTGTTCAATGGTGTAGACAAAGTCCATTTTGCCCGAAACCGGTTGGTTTTGGTCAATATGGTTCAGATACGCACCGTTCTCGTCCGCACACAAGGTCAAATCTAGTCACAAAGCCTGGCCAGTCGCGGAAAGCCGGCACTCTCATGAGCATAAACGGCCGGAGGTGGGGGGCGTTTCCCTTTGCCTACCGGTAGTCCCGAAAAGGAGTGATGGGGGCGAAACTCGCCAATGGCAAAGACGTCGGAATAGAAAGTTGCGCCGCCTGGCGCCAACTGGTAATCTCAATTGAAGCCACGGATCCAGGAATATGGGGATATCGACTTTTCTATTCGTTGCTGTAGTGGGCCACGGCCAAAGTGCGTCACAAGGCAAATGCGGCGTGTTTGGCGACCTGCAGTCGGAGGGCCTCTTCCTGCCCAAGTCAGCACCTGCGCTCTCTACTTTGGCAACCTATGCCACGGCATCAAAGCGCTGGGTTTTGGTCCGGGCCGATGGGCAAGTGGCGTACCGTTACGACCGAGGGAAATGGGCGGTGCCCATTTTCCGGAAATGGGAAGGCGACGACCCCGGAACCAAGACCCGATTGATCGATACCGGCGATGAAGGTTTTGGCGACCAAATCGGAGGCGACGAGAGCCTTAAGTGGTTGAACAGCCTAATAGGGGATGGCTACCAATTGAAATCCGGGGATCTGCTCTACATCCCCAAGCAGAGCGAGGCCGTCGTGGTTGGCAAACGCAAGGGAAAGGATTATGCCGCCTATATCTCGTTCGACGGGCCCTCGCTCCCGCTTGCGGATGTGGCTGACGCCGTCGGTTTCGATTATCCGGATGGCCGGGCCAAAACAGCCGCTTCCATGCTTCCGGGCGGACTCGAGGATTTGGTGGCCTCCAACCCCGCAGCTGCCGGTGCGAAGCAGAATCCGGCCGATATCGGCAGCATCTTGAAATCGACCGGCAACCGGCACAACGGCACATCTGGGCCAGAGAATTCCCCCGTCTCGGCCAAGCAATTCGTCGATGTCTCCGGGCGGGCCGATCAGATGGAAGTCTTTGCCGGTGACATCGTGATCCTTGGCGATGGGGTGGGATCAAGCGATGGCCAAGGCATCAGCACCTTGGGGGATGCAGACTCCTACCGGTCCGTTGCTGCCGGCCCCGATGGGCGCAGCCGGTTTGCCGGTTACGGGTTTGGGGGGTCGTTGTTCGACCCAGCATTAAAAGAAAACAACCGGCTGATTTATATGGGTGTCGTGGACCGAAAAACCTACGAAGGCGGTTCCAGCGCTGCCCGGCTTTGGGTTCGTCCACCGCCAGAGGGGTTATTCACCCGCGGTGGCAGCCCGAACCAGGCGGTGGATATCTCGGCGAAAGATGGCCCGACATTGCGTTGGTTTGCCTCGTCGATCCGGATTGACGGAGTCAGCCAAGTTCCGACATCGCCCCAGTGGCAGAACGCGTTTTACAAGGATCTGGCGATTCTGCCCCGGTCAGATTTTGAATGGGCCACCTATATCCGGCGGTTGGGCCCAACAAAGGGGCTGGAATCTTACTCATTTGCTGGGAATAGTAAGCCCGGATCTTTGGGTGCTTGGTCGGCGGGGGCGGGAAAGGACCGCTACGATGCGTTGGTTGCCCACCCGAGGGAGTTTGGATACGCGGCGCTTTTCTGCGATGTGTCGCCGCAATCCGAGAACCGCAGCCGTCTGGCCGTCCGGTGGGGGCAAAAGACATTCCGCCTTTCCGACGACCCATGGAAGGGATCCGCAACGTACCGCGTCGCCGCCAAACTGTTCTGGCTTTCGGAGCTCAAGCCGAACAAGGCTTGGAAGGGCGGAGAGTCCGCAAACTTTTCCTCGAATGTCGTGCCGCTGACTGAGGAGTCAGACCGGGGCGCGCCGAAAGAGCGTGAGACCGGCGCGATGGTGCTAAGGGTGTCGAAGTGAGAGGGCAAATTTTGCCGGGAACTGATATCATGGGGGACTGCGATGAATAAGCTGGCTACGTACATTTCAGTTTTGTCGTTGTTGGCCCTCACTGCCTGTTCTGAGAATTCGAGCCGCATCGAATTTGTCTCGCAACCGGCTGTGATCAAGGAGGGCGGGCAAGGATCGGTCCGGCAATATGTAAGGGTCTTCAAAGACGACGCCCACACGCAACCGGTAAAAGGGTTGAAGGCCGACGCCTTTTCTGTCGAGGTATTGGGCAAAAAGGTTAAACCCTCTGTCTATCCATCGAGGGAAGAAGGCGCGAAAGTTGGGGTTTCTGTGCTCCTCGACCTTTCGGGGAAAGAAGACCAACAAGGCAAATCAATGATCGAAACCGTCCGGCAACTCAAGCGGTCGGAATCAATCCATTTCATTGCGCTGACGGCGGCCAACGGCAAGTCTGTAGATCCCGTGAAGCTCAACGCGTTCGTACCTGCAGCCGAATTCCAATTCAAAGACCCTGCATTCGGCGTCACCCAGGCGACTCGCACATTGGCCGGGATCCTGATTGCGAACAATGTGTCCAAAGAATCGCCTGCCAATGGCAAAGCGGTTTATGCGACGGTTGCCGTCGTGCGGACCGGCGGGAAAGACACGGGTGAGAAGATCATCAACGAAAAGACCGGAGAGCCGATCAAGTGGCCTTCCACCCAGCCGGTGATTGTTTTGAATTACGGGACGGAGGATCCGGCCTTAAAGCAGATCGCCTCCGACAGTGGTGGCGAATACATCCAGGCGTCCGGTTCGGTGAGCGCCGACTTTGACAAAGTGAACGAAGCCGTCCGACGTTCGGTAGGCGACCGTTATGCCGTCCGGTTCCCAATTTCGGGTGCCGATGTGGTTCCCCCTTTCAAACTGAGTGTCACCCACGACGGCGGAACTGATGTGGCCGAGATCGCCCCCGAGAAGTTCACGTACCAGTTGGCCACGATTTTGGCGGTGGCCTTGGTTGCCCTGGCGATTTCCGTGTTGGTGATCCGCCGCCGCGGCGTCGGTTCGCGGGCGCCAGCGCCAGCGGTTCCGATGGCCAGTCCAGCTTTGAATTCCATGCAATTCAACGATGCGACGGTCGGCGATACCACGGTCGGCGGCATGCAACGGGGATCTGGCCCCATCACGGCCCCCCCGATCCACCCTGGGGCAGTGGCGGCAAGGGCCGGGGATGCGACGATGGGCGAAACCGGTTTCCAGATGGGCGGGGGGCACTCCGGATATGTTGCGGGATCATTCCGGGATAACGATTCGACGATCGGCGGGCCGACCATGGGGGTCAACAACCTGTATGGCGGATCCAACGCGGGCGACGTCACAACCGGGGAAGACACGATGGGAAACCTGTTCGTCCCAACCCACCGGTCGGCGGTCTTGCGGGTTGTCAGCGGCGGGGCCGCGGGCCGGGAAGTAGCCCTGCGCAACGACACTGAAATCGGCCGCAGCGACGGCTTTTTGTTCCAGGACGGGTTTTTGGGCTTGCCGGGCGACGGCAAGATCTCCCGGCTCCACGCCCGAATCCGGCTCATCAACGGTGGTCGGGTCGAAATTGAACACCGGAGCAACACCAACCGGACCTATGTGAACGGGCAGACCATTGACGACCGGGAGGTTTTGCAAGTGGGGGACAAAATCCGCATGGGGGACACTGTTTTGGAAGTGATCGGCATTGACCACGGAGATGCGACGTTCTGATGGCATTCACCCCTCCCCAATCCCGCCCGTATGACCCCCGCCAACGCCCCCGGGTCGGGGAATGGGTGCATGTGCCGGTCAGTGGGATCCTTCCGCAAAGCCCCCGGCGCGAGCAACCATATGCTGCACCCTCTCAACCGGGCGTTTCCAAACCCCCTTACGTCCTTTATGCGGTGATCGCCGTTGTGGCGCTCGGCTTGGTGTTTGCCGTGGCCAAGCTGGTGGGGGGCAAGTCAAAGCCCGCCCCTGTCCAGGTTTCTGGCGGCCAGCCCGAAGATGTTCCGGCGACGATCAAAGGCAAACCCCGAGCGACGGTTTACGGGAAAAAGACCGAAGGGGACATCTTGACGGTTTTGTTCAGCTTCAGCCTAGGATCGGAATCGCGCTCGATCAACCGCTCCAAGCCGGCAAAAATCAATTACAGCGGCTGTGAACCGCTCAGCGTCGACCTGACCGCCGACGATAAGATCCAAGTCCGGGTGCGGTTGGCCGGGGACGGCTACGTCGAGATATCGAAGATCCAACTTGCGGACGGCACGCTGCTCGACGCAGAGAGCCAGCAGCAGACATTCACCTACTCGAAGCCAAAGCCGGTTGAACAAAAACCTTCGGGAACAAATGGTACCGGCGCAGGTTCTGGTTCGCGGCGAGTTTCTGCCACGGGGAGTACTGGTAAGACCGGGACTGTGGGGGGTACGGGGCCGACCGGCGCTGCCGGGCAATCGGGTAGCACTCGGCCGCCCAGACTGCCGGACGGCAAAAAGCCACCCAGCGGATCATCTCCCAGCAATCCCAACAAAGGAGATCGTAGTGGAAATCAGCATCATTAACCGAATCTCGACCTTGGCCGGATTGGCCCTTTCCTTGGTGTTCCTGTGCGGATGCTCCGTTTTGATCCCCAACACCGGGAATCCGAACAAGCCCCGGATTCCGGCCCCCGATGAGACCAGCGCAGTGCCGATCGTCATCTCGAAACCGACGATCGCCATGGTCGGCAACTCAGCCGAAGGCAAGACCCGGAACCTCACCTTCCGTGTCAGTTTGGGCAGCGATAAGTTCAAATTGGCCGAAACTGACCCGATCCGTTGGCGGATTGACGGCGGGGAGATCAAGTCCTGCCGGCTGAACAAAGGGTTGGTGGAAGTTGTTGTTGAAACTAAAGGGGCGGGCAAGTTGGAGTTCGATGGATTCTCGTTTGCGGCTGGCCCCAAAAACGATATCAAGCCCGATTTCAGCCCGGTCACTTGGTCGGCATCCGGTCAGACGGCGGGCGGGAACCGGCCAAAGCCATCGGGATCGACTGGCTCGGGCAAATCGGGCGGAACCAAGCCATCGGGCTCTTCGTCCGGTAGCCGGCCGAAGCCCAAGCCACGAACGGGTGGCGGGTCGCAGCATTCGGGCATCGACTGGGGGGATTAAGCGATGGATATCAATTCGACTACCCTTTTATTCGGCCTGATCGGCGCGGTTGTTTTGCTAGCGCTCGGGGCGATTGTCTGGTCATTTTTTGGGAACAAGAACTTGGGTTCCAAAGCGGCGGCCATAAGTGTCGCGCCAATACCAACCTCGATCAGCGACCTTTCGGGAAAGATGGATCCCCGGTCACAGGGCATCATCCCCCTCAGCTCGGATCAATGCCCCAACTTGCAACACCCCCACGGGGCGACCCGGTTGACCTTCACAGAAAACCTGGTTGGGAAGCCTTTCCCGGGTCTCAAGCGGGCGGTGGATTACGATTTGACGCCGCTTGTCGGGGATATCGGGTCGCGCACGCATGCGTTGATCTGGTTCGACAACGGCAAGTGGTACATCAAAGACCTCGATTCAAAAAACGGAACGTTCGTCAATGAGCGCCGGTTGGATCCCAACGTCCCCTTGCTGCTGCGGCACCAAGACCGGATCTCGTTCACGTTGAAGCATGAGGTGTCGTTCCTGGACACCAACTCGCGCGAGGATTTGCCGATGGTCATGGATTGCGAAGTGGTCAAGTTGATCGCCAAGGGCGGCATGGCGGCGGTTTACGAAGGCCGCCGCGGCGGGCAGACCGTGGCCCTGAAGATCCCGATCGATTATGGGGAAGGCCGGGAGCAGGCCAACAAGCGCATCGAAAACGAGTTTGAGGTTTTGCGTTCATTGCGCAGCGATCGGGCCCCGAGGGCGGTGGCGATATCCCGGACGGGAGATGACCGCGGCGTATTGGTGATGGAATACATCGACGGTGGCACGGTCAAAGGGCTGTGGCAAGAAGTCGGGGATCGGCCAAAGCTCCGCGACGCTTGCGCCCTGTGTCTCTCGGCGGCCCAGGCGTTGGAAGAGCTCCACCGGATCGGCCGGGTGCATTGCGATGTCAAGCCCGACAACTTGATGTACCGGAACCGGTTCACCCGGGGGGTGAAGGCACCGATGACTTACGCCGAGGCCGCTGAAACCTTGACCCTGATTGACTTTGGAATCACGATGGAGCAATTGACATCGATCAAGAACCCGTTCGGGTCGGCGAACTACCAATCCCCCGAGCACATCAGCCACCGCCAACTGACGTTCAAATCCGATGTTTATTCGCTCGGCTGCGTTTTTTATGAATGGCTCACGGGTCAGCGGATGTTTCCGAATGCCGCCTCGGTGGCCGAAATCCATGCGGGCCACTTGAATGTTTCGCCAGAGCCGGTGGCCCGCGTTTTGAGCAAGGTCGGGGAGCAGGTTGATCCCGAGTTGGATGACCTCGTGAGCCGCATGCTGAGCAAATCCCCCACCGTCCGCCCAGAAATGGCGGAGGTCTGCGAAACCTTGGGCCGGGTCGGAGGCCGGGTGCGGCGGTGATCCAGATGTCTGGGAATTCTCCCTTCGGCCGAAGCTACGCTTTCGGTTCAGCGGTTTCACAAGGCAACTCGGCCAAGGTGTTGATGGATGCCTGTGGGGGATATGTCAATGCCCAGGGGGCCGTTGCGGTAGTTGCCGATGGCATGGGCGGATACGCCGGGGGCGAAGTAGCAAGCCGCATTGCGGTCGACACGGTTTTGAATCACTATTTGGATGCTGGATTCGAACAAGCGCCTCTTGGGATCCGCTCGGTCATCGAACAAATCAATTACCGCATCCGGGATCGTCAGCAAGCCAACCCGGAGTTTGATCGGATGGGGACCACCGTCGTCATCGCCGTTGCCTGCGGGGAAGACCTGGTCGTCGGCCATGTTGGAGACTCGCGCGCAGGGTTATATCGCGGCGATTACATGATGCGTTTGACCAAAGACCACCTGTCGGTCGTTGAGCGCGAAGGCGCCGACGACGCTGGCGTCAAAAGTGATCCCGTTTTTGGCAGCCGGGCCAATGTCCTCTCCCGGTTTTTGGGGGGAGAACCCGTAGAACCGGATATCCGGGTCGAACGGCTTCTCCCGGGTGACCGCATCGTTTTGGCTTCAGATGGCATCACAGAATATGTGGGCGAACTAGAAATCAACCGGGTTGTCCAAACCATGGAGCCCGATGTTGCGGCCCAAGAAATCGTCCGGCTTGCGGTAGCCAACCGCAGCCATGACCACTGCTCCGCAGCTGTCCTGCGGCTCAATTGACCACTATGCCCTCAACTCCACGAAAATCTTCTTCGTCTAAAGCGCAGCCCAAAAAGTCCATTGCGGCCAACCCATCACCAAAGGCCAAGCCGAAAGCTGATCGGTCGCTTGTCACCCAGATCGCCGATTTGGTAATCGTCTCGCGCGAAGGTGTTCGGACGCAGTCTGCTGCTCTGGAGCAAGTCCTGGCCTTGGCGCGTCGCCTGGGTTCCGAACTCGATGCGGCGAATACCCGGATCCGCAACCTCGAGCGCCAACTGGACCGCGAGAAAGCCCGCGCAGCCAACTTCTCCCGCATGGCAAAGCGCTCTGAAAAACGGGCTGAGACCGTGGCCCAAAGAGCTGCCGAGAAGCCGGAGGAATCCGCGCCGATCCGAAAGGTCGTCCAAGCTGAATTCAAGTTGAAAAATGAAAAATCGTTCAAAGAGCGGGTTGCAAAATTGCAACAGCAGTCCCGAAAAAAGATCGAAGAAATCGCAGAGCTGAGGAAGGATGTTGCGGTGGAAGCAGAAAAGCTGAAAGCCGGAACCTTGGAAGTCGGGGACTGACACATGGCTGAAGACGAGGGAACGCCGGCACAACCCGGGGCAGGTGAGGGGCAACCCGCAGGGGAAGCCCTGGAACAACTTGGGACGCCTGCGACCGGGCCAGATGCGGCCGAGGCCAAGCGGGCCGCCAGGGAAGCCAAGAGGGCCGAACTTGAAAAAAAGAATGAAGAACGGCGGTTGGCCAATGAACAAAGGCGGGTTAATCGGGCCGCTGAGAACGAAAAGAGGCGCCTGGAAAGGGAAGCGCGCCTTGGTTCCCACGGAAGCCCGGAAACTGCTGAACCGCAACAGCCCCGGAGGCTGATCAATATTGAAACAGACATTGAAGTTCCGACTCCGAAGGGCCCCGATATTTCCCAAGAGGATATTGAGGCAATCAAGTCCCAAAACAATGTGGACGACTTGAACGAGAGGATTGGAGAAGTTCAGTCCCAAGCCGATGCGCTGACCGGCGCGGGGGGGACAAAGCGCCCGAGAATTGACCGCGGGCCAAGAGTCAGAGAAGAGCAACCAGCTGATCAGCCACCGAGCCCCTTCAAAGATATCGAAGATCACCTCAAAGTCCGGGCTGAGCATTACGACGAGTACGAGCCGATCCTGGAACTCGTCAACGAGCTTTCTGACCATGGCAAAGCCCGGCTTTCGTCGGCGGTGATCGGCGCAGACGCCGAGTTGGTCGATGCGGTTTTCCGGGGGCTGTGCCAGCTCGCCTCGGTTGCCCCCCAACTTTATTGGCGACACAGCGGCATGCAGACCTGCCTGATCGTGCAGACGGCGGCGGAGAACCGGACGGTTGTTCTTGATGACGACAAGCGCGTGTTCACCATCGGCCGCCCTTCTGCTGGCGCTGCTTCCCCGGATATCCCGGTGAAGGAGCCGTTCATCTCGCGGCAACACGCCCAACTGACCAATTTGGCCGAGCCCGGAATGCCTCCCGAGTGGCGTTTGGAAGACACCAGCAGCCAACACGGGGTGAAGCTTGGCGGCTCACCGCTTTCTGGGGCAGCCGATTGGGGTTATGAGGTGCCGGTTGTTTTGGGATACCGGCATGTCGCCGACGCCCAAGGGCGGGCGGCCGTCCACCCGGTTTTAACCCTCCGCAAAGACACGAAGATCATTTCTCCGGAATTCATCGGCCGGCTCAAGCGGGATTGCGATTTGCTGTTCCTGGTTGTGAACGGCGACTACCCGACCAAGAACGACCACAATGCCTTGCAGTGGGTGAGCGAGGAAAAAACGAAGGGCGTGGTAATCGTTGCTGTGACATCGGGGCGGCTCGATGCCGAACAACAAGCCATCGTTTTAGACGATTTGCGCCACGATGCGCGGATTGTCCGCGGCACCAAGCAGATCCGAACCTTGGTTGAGTGCCGGATTGACGGCGTCCATGCCATCGAAGGTGAATTGCAAGGGTTTTTGGAACAGTTCCGCACCAATATGCGTGAGGCAGTTTTGGATGACCGGATCCGGGACGCCCGCAAGTCGCTGCTCAACCGGATCGGCAAGGTTTGCGATAGTCTGAGGCCGGGCGTGGAAACGGAAGTCAACCTGCTTCGCCGCAAACTCGACGAAACCGAGCACCGGCTTTTGGGAACCGTGGCCAGCGTGACCGAAGCCAAGAGCATTTTTGAATCGGTTTCCACAAACATCGAGCGCGACCTGGACCGGGCCGTGAACCAATTTGGCGACCTCTCGATTGTCGCAAGCCTGGCCTCCAACACGGACCAATACATCGACCAACTGGAACTGGTGACTTTCGGAAAATCTCCCGTTACCATCAAGCTGGTGCCGCCGGGCAACCCCCATGCCACCGCGTTGGAGACCCACCGGGCGATCATGGATTTGGTGATCTTGCCCCAAGCCCAGCAAAAGTTTGGAGCAGAACTTTACAACCGCGTGTTTGGCGACACCGCCGGATCGCCGATGGCCCACGAAACCCAGGTCGGGTTCCGATGGCTCTACCAAAAATTCCAAGGTCTGCTTTCCGGTCTGCCCAAGTTCGAATCAAGCCAAATCAAGCTGGCGAACTACGAAGACAAGATCCTTGGCGTCCGTGGAGAGATCAACGCCGCGCTCACCGACCGCTACGTGACCGCATCGGTTTCTACCGAAGAGCGGATGGAGAACATGTTCACATACCTGTTGACAAAGACACGGTATTCGATGACCTTCTTCTTCTCTATGTTCTCGATTGGCGCCCTGATCTTTGGCGCCTCAAGGAGCAAACTGCTGGCAGCGACCCGGGAGACGATCAAGCAAAGCGTCGACAAGGGCGCCCCGGGGATGGGAGACTATGCCTTGGTCCTCATCGCCCTCATCGCGATCCCGCTTGTGCTTTATTACAATTTCAAAGCGTTCAAGATCAAGCAGCGCGATGTCATCCATGAGGAAAGCGAGAAGATTCGGGATAACATCAAAAAGCATTACCAGGGCATTGTCAAGCGGGTCATCGCCGATTGCGAGCAAGTGTTCGACAACCATATCGATTCGGTAAAGCGACACACCAAGAGCCAGTTGGATGGACTTTCAGTCGCCCGGGGGTTGGGTGGCGAGGATTCGCTCATCAAAAAGGATTCGGAACTTGCCCAAATTCGGGATGAGATCAACTTGAAAGTTGAGGAGTTAGATGCCTTCAACCGGGAGAGGGAATGGGTGGCCAAAGCGATGGACAACCCCACGCCCTCCCCGCTGGTTCCCGTGGATACTCCACGGAAATCGTTCCGGCCACAAGTCAGATGACATTGTTGACGAGTTCGTAGAGCTCGTTGAAAATGCCAATGACGGTATCGACCCCGGCCATGCAGAGGTGCATGGCTTCGACAACGTCGTTTTTGGTTTCGCCGATTGTCTGGCCTTTTTCATGGAGCACCGCTCCGGCATCATGGACGCGGGATTGTGTTTGCTGGGCTCCTTGGTGAACCGTATCAACATGGTTGCCGGTGTCCGATTCGGCGGTGTTGAGCGATCCTGTGACCGAGTCGTGCAGGTCGTTCTGGTGCGTATCCAGAGCTTCCTTGAGATCTTCGACAACTTGGTTCAGGGTGTTTTCGATATCTTCGACTGCGTTGTGGATTTGGTCGGATACCTCTTGCGCTAGGTGGCTGATCAACTGTTCGATCATGGCCTCCATTTCGCTTTGGGATTGTTCGATGTGGTGGACGGTCTCGTCCGTCATTTTTTGGCCCGTTTGCTCCACCGCGTGCATCAGCGTTTCAAATTCTTGCCGAGTGTTGGCTTCGAACTCGTGGATGGATTGTTCGCCTTCTTGGGTCAGCTGCTCCAAATTGGAATGGGCGGTGTTGGTTGTTTCGGTCAGGGATTCCAGTTCGGCGTTGAGGTTGCCTGCCGCCTCGTGGGCGCGATCGGCCAGTTGGCTCACCGCATTGTGGGCTTCTTGGAATTCTTGTTTGGCGTGGTTAACGGCCTGTTCCAATTCACTGTGAAGGCTATCGATCTTCGATTCGATTTCTTCGGCTTTGGCGGTGAAATCGTGGATCATTTGGAGCGACTCCTGCTCTTCGGTCTCCAGGTTGTGCAAAAAGTCGGCGATTTTGTGTTCGAAATCCTCGGTTTCCGCGAGGATGTCTTGATAGATTTTGAGTGTTGCGTCGGATAGATGTTCGAGTTCCATAGTGATTCCTGATGTTAGAGGAAGGAGCCGAGCCCAAAGCTTTGGAGCTCGCCGACAATGTCCTTCAGAGTGTCGAAAACGCTCTCGAGTTGTTCGAGAATTTCTCCGAGGTCGAGTTGGATGCTGTTGGTTTCGTCGTTGTCGTGGACGATCGAGTCGATGACGTCCTCGCCCATTGATGTCAGTTCTTGGGCAAAGTCGTCGATCAGAGCCTTGAGTTCGTCTTCGATAGATTTTTGCAGCAAGTCGGCGATTCCTTCGATCCCGTGCGTCAGGTCTTGGGCGTGGAGATTGCCCAAAAACTCGTGCAAATCAGATCCCGCATCCTGCATTTGCCCATCGCCGTGCTCATAAGACTGTCGGAGCCGGGAACTGTGGTCGTCCATTGCTTGCGAAAAGTCTTGGATCCCATCCGATTCGTGCGCTTGCGATTCATCGACGGCATGGTGGAAATCTTGGATCCGGCCACTCAACTCGTCGAAGGAGTGCTGCAAATCCTGGCCCATCTGTTCCAGGGCTTGCCCGTGCTCATCGAAGAGGCCTTGTGTTTCCTGTTGCCAGGTGTCGCCCGCCTGGTGGGCCGCTTCCAGCCCGTGTTTGAGCTCGTTGGCGGCTTGGTCGGAGGCTTCGATGTGCTGCGTGACATCCGAATTGTCTTCTTGAAGTCGCGTTTTGAGGTCATTCACCCCGTTCTTGAATTCTTGTTCGGCCTCCTGCAGTTCGGACATCCATTGGCGGATGTCGTTTTCGTAATCGGCCAATTTTTGCTGGAGGTGCTGGATACGGTCGTGGGCTTCGTGGGCGGCCTGCTCAATTTCTTGGGTGATGCGGGTGCCCTCATCGGCAACATGTTTGGCCTGTTGGGCAACGTCCTCGATGTCTTTGGGAACCGTGGAAGAGAGTTCTAACAGTTTGGCGATGGAATCGCTTCCACCAAATTCAGGAGAGCTTGTCATAGTTGTGTCATCCAAATAACTCGATTGCGTCGTTGATCCATTCAAGCAGTTGCTTGACGACCATGAGGATAGGCAGGAACTCGCTGATCGCACCCGTGATCCCGGCGCCGATGGCCGCTTTGGCCAGGCATTCCAAGATTGTTTCGATGAGCTCAGCCAAAACTTCTTCCACGAGCTTGTGGAAGAGGTCTTCGAACATGTGGATCACAGCATCTTGGATGTGATCCATGATGTCGTTGACGATGGTTTCGGCCCGTTCGGAAAGGCTATCCACGAGCTCGGTCGCCCCGTCGTTCAGGCTTGAAAAGCCTTGGTCGAACAAATCGAGCAGACCTTCGACGGCTTGCGGGAACAGGTTGGACCCCATGTCTTCGATCTCATCGTCAAAGTGGTCGAAGTCATTCGCGGTGGTGTCCGTGAGTTCGCCGCTCCGGTGGTCGACGTTCTCCATGACTTTGTCGTGGGTCGCATCGGCATGCTGTTCCAGGTTTTGGGTGTGGTCTTCAATCGACTGTTGAGTCTGGTTGAATTCCGCGACCAGAGCGTCGGCGAGCTGCTCGAGCAATGCGGCGAATTGGTCGTGCTGCGATTCGAGCTCGGAGGAGTCGTTATCGAGCTCTTGGTGGAGGGAATCCAAGGCTTGCCACGCACTATCGAAATGGCTTTGGTTTTCATCGACCATGTGGATGGCATCGCTGACTTCCGAAGCAACTTCAGTTTCATGCGTGTGGATTTCCTGGTCGAACTCATCGACTTGTGAGCCAAAGTTCTCGGCTTCGTCGAGCACGGTCTGGATGTCCCACGACTCCATGAGCTGGGGAATGGTGTCGATCAGGTGGTCGAAGGCGTCTAGATCGTGTTTGACCTGGTCGATATGGTCATGGGTTTCGGTCAGCAGCTTCTCCCGCTGCTCCAAGGCATCAATCAATTCTGAGAAAGTCATAGCGGCCTCAAAGGGGGATGCCCTCGCACATTTCCAAAATGGGTTTGATGGTGTCGAACAGTTCCATGGCTTCGTGAACCTTGTCCAAGATGTCTCCGACTTGGCCATCCAAAATGTCCAGCGGCTTTTCGAGATAGTCTTCGACGGCTTGCAAGCCGTCGTTGAGCATGCCGGCGAGTTCTTCCATTTGTCCCAAGAAGTCGCCGCTCAGCATCTGTTCGATATCGGTTGAGGCCTGGTGGGCATGGTCGCCGGCGGTGTTGACCATTTCCTCGAGACCTTCGCCCAGGGTTTGGATGAATTGTTCGGCGGAGTCCTCAAATTCCTGGATCCGTTGGGCGATGTGGTCTTCGAAGTCGGCAACCGATTGGGTGATTTCGTCCAACAGGTCTTGCAAGGTCTGCGTGAAGTTGTCGGCTTCGCTGTCGAGTTGTTCCAACGCGGTGGAGGAGTTGGCAACCTGCTCATCCACATGGCCAGCGGCCTCGTCCAGGGCTTCTCGGAGGGCGGTGAGTTTGTCGTGAGCGTTCTGGTCGTGCTCTTCGCGGTTTGATTTGTTTTCCTGGGCGGCCTGGATTGTTTGTTCGATGAACGATTCGTATTCGGTGACCTCCGCCGTGGCGTTCTCGACTTGTTCGTGCAACGAAGAAACCAGTTGGTCGAGCGACGCGGTCAATTGGTGAACCCGTTCTTCTGCTTTGGATTCCATCGCCTCAAGCTCGTGGCTGGCATCCTGGATATGTTTTTGCAGATCGTTGAGTTTGTCGACGACATCGGCAAGCGCGTCGAATTGGTGGTGGAACGCGCTGAGTTCGTCGTGGGTTGTCTGCGCGTGAGTTTCCAGGGTTTCAAGGCCCTTCTGGGCCATCGATACACTTTCGGCTAAGGTCATTTATTGCTCCAAACGGTAGGGTTGAGTCTAGCGGAACCGACAGGTTATTGCAAGGCTTTGCAAAGAATATTAATCGGCTGCGAGGCTCTGTAGCCAAATTGACGTGAGAACGGCGCGAGCGATACGGTGTTCTTCCCAATCAGGGACCTCCGGCCGGGCCGTGACAAAGAGCGGGGCAAAAGCAAGCGCCGTCGATTCTGGGCGGGGAGCAACTCCGAATTTGAAAGCAACGGCGCTGACAAACTCCACCAAGTGGGCCTCTTGGGATTCGGGGCTTGAAAGGTGCGCGGCCGGCCCATATCCGGCAACCGCGGCTTGGCATTGCTGGGCCAGCTGGGCAACCCATTCCCCTTGTGTCGTAGGAGGGGAATCTGGATCGGCCGCTTGCACACCGAACTTCTTAAGCGCATAGGCAGCGATTTTGGGGGTTGATCTGGCCGACGTCGAAGGGGTTAGGGATTTGGGCAACGGTGGGCTGTCAGCGGGGAAGAGCCAACCGCACACCCAGAATTTGACGAGCCGCTCGCCTTGCTCATAGGGGAGCGACCGGATGTGCTTGAAAACGGGTGAGTCGGCAATATCGGCGGGTTGGGGTTTGGGCAACCGGCGCGGTTTGAAAAGGGCTCCCGCCGTTTCCAACCGTTCATGCACGGATTCCAGTTCGGCAGCCTTGCCTTTCAAGTGTTCCGAAAGTTTCTGCTTCTGTTCGGGAGTTAGGTTTTTGAGCTTGGCTTGGAGTTGTTCCGACGCCCCTAAAATCTCGCGGAGCCTGCGTTTGATATCTTCTGGATTGGATGACATTTTTCCCATACTCTATCTCAAACGTTTCTCCCGGCGGAAACTAACGGTGTAATATGGCTTTGGTCATGGAGGCAACTCTGTTACGTTATGAAAGAATGTCCCAAATGCCGGGTGTTGTTCAGCGATAGCCAAACCCACTGCCTGAATGATGGTACGCCGTTGGTTGTGGCGGGGAGTGCCGGTTTGGGCCAACCCGTTCATCGACCGTCGCCCCAACCGCCTCCGGCTGCACCGCACCAGCCGGATTTTCGGCAGCCAGCTTCCCAGCTAGGCGGAGCCCCGAGCAGTCTCCCGGCCAGGAAAAGTACGATTGCTTGGATCGTGCTCGCACTTTTGGTCGCCTGCGCGCTTGCCCTCACTGCGTTGATTGCCGTCCTGGCCTATCTGAAATCGTCCCAAGCCCCGGAGGGAACCTCCTTGCCGCCAATGGGGGCAGATCAGACCATGGGCGTCCGCTCGGAAACGCCCAACGACAGGCTGCTGGAGCCGACTGAGGTGTCCATGATTGCCAGTTCCACCAAAGACCCTGCACCACGGGGGGTGGATTGCCGGCCATCATCCGCCTACGATGGGGACGTGGAAACGTCATGGTGCGAGGGTGTGGCAGGCGACGGTTCCGGGGAGTCGTTGACCGTGACGTTCAACGGAGGGCCATACAAAGTCACCCGGATCCTCATCGTGGCTGGGTACGACAAAGAAAAAGACGACGAATTCGGCGACCGGTGGACACTCAACAACCGGCCGAAGAAGGTTCGCGTTGCGCTGGGTGGTGCGTTTTATGAATGCGCGGTCAACCCAGAGAACCGGGGATTCCAACCCTTGAACTTCCCGGGGTCTAGCCCGGTTGAAGGGGTGACCCTTTTTTTTGACGACGTTATAAAGGGGACGGCAAAAACCGATAGCGACCTGTGCATCTCCGAAATCCAGGTCTATGTCGAAAAGTGACCCGGTTCGCTTCAGGGGCGGCCGGTTTGTCGCCCCATCAGGGCACCGAGCCGGGCCAAGTTGGTAACATTCCCCCTATGGTTGGCGCCGTGACTGTAAGCCGCTTTGAAATCCCGCAGGGGCAGGAGAGGGAATATGAACAGATGCTCCTTTCGTTTGGCGACGAGGTTTCGAACGATCGCGGGTTCATTGCGACGAGTGTCTGGCAAGAAGTGGATAACCCGAACCGGTTTTTGAGGCTGACCGCATTCAAAGATTTCGAGTCCCTTTTCAAGAGTTACGACGAGATGGTCCAAAGCGGATTCCTGGAAACTGCGGTCGAAAAATGGGGGATCGCCCCCGACGTCAAACGCATCGTGCCGATCGAAAAGAAGGGAGCTGGTGTCGAGCACATGCGAGAGAACCCGTTTGTGAGCGTGAGCATCCGGGCCATGGAACCTGGCCAAGGCGACCCCTGGGTTCAAAAGATGAAATACAACTTTGCCGAGATCGAATCGCTGCCCGGAATGCAGGGATGGTTCATCGGCCGTTGCGACGAGCTCGACGATGAGATCGTCGGCATTGTCGGTTGGGCGTCGGAGGAAGCTTGCCGCCGAACAATCCCGCCCCACATGCATTACCCCGTGACGGTTTACCGCCGGTACCGATGAGCACGGTTTGGGACGACGGCATTTGCGACGGGATCCAGAACATGGCCCGGGATGCCGGGTTGTTGGATTCCGGATCCCCTATTGCCCGGGTTTATGGGTGGGATGGCCCCTGGGTTAGCTTGGGCCGTTCGCAAAACAGTTCTGCGAGCCTCAAACCAGGCTGCCCGGCACCTTGGGTTATGCGCCCAACCGGCGGCAAAGCGGTACTTCATGGCCATGATTTGACTGTTGGCATGGCCGTGCCACTGGAGATTCTCGGCCTAGGTGAGCGGGACGTGAAATCGGTGTACCGCGCGGTCATCCCTTTGCTCACCCGATCTTTGAATGCCGTCGGCATCCCGGCGTCTTTGGCCGAAGAAACACCGTTCGTCCGCGGTGCGGGCAAAGTGGCGGACTGCTTTGCCCATGTCAGCCCAAATGACGTTGTCGATCCTTCGACGGGGCAAAAAGTGTGCGGATGCGCATTAAGACTGACCAACCGAATGGTTTTGGTTCAAGCCAGCATCCCGGTGGGCAAGCCCTTGGTGGATCCGTCTCTGGTCTATGACGCCCCAGCCGCCGTCGGCCGGCACAGTTCGGCCACCAGGGATGAACTAGCATGCGCCCTGCGGACGGAATTCGACTCGGCGGGCCTCGGTTGAGGTCTTTCGGGCATTGAGGGAAAGTGCCCCCTTAAGCTGGGCCAAAACCCGGCATCGTGACGAGATCGGTTCGATCCAGTGCAAGCCAGGTAATGTTTGGGCCATGGCGAAAACAATCCACTCGACAGACCGCGCGCCCGCCGCGATCGGCCCATATTCACAGGCAGTCGAGGCCAATGGGTTCGTGTTCTGTTCCGGGCAAATCCCACTGACCCCGGCTGGCGATCTGGTGACGGGGGATGTGCAAGCGCAGGCTCGTCAAGTGATGGCGAACATTGGCGGGTTGCTTGAATCGCTTGGCCTGGGCTTTGGTGACATCGTCAAAACCTCCATCTTCCTTAGCTCTATGGACCATTTCGGCCCGGTCAACGAGGTCTACGGTTCTTATTTTGCCGATTCGCCACCCGCCCGTAGCACGGTTGCGGTTGCCGGTTTGCCCAAAAACGTCGACGTCGAAATCGAAGTGATCTGTGTCCGAGCCTAAGCGAATCGTATCGGTTTCGCTGGGCACGAGCAAGCGGGACAAAATCCATGAAACGGAGATTCTGGGCCAGCGGTTCTTGATCGAACGCCGGGGCACAGATGGCGACCGATCCAAGTTCAAAGCCTTGATGGAAGAATTGGATGGCCAAGTTGCGGCCCTAGGCGTGGGGGGCGCCGACATTTGGATTGCGACGAGCAAAAAGAAGTATGCCTTCCGCGAAATCGTGGGGTTGGTCAGCGGCGTCAAGAAAACACCGGTGGTGGACGGCAGCGGGCTCAAGCACACTTTGGAAAGGGAAACCATCCACCGGCTCCAGCGGGACGGGACAGTCGACTTCCGCCAAGAGAGGGCACTGTTGGTTTCGGCCGTCGACCGGTTCGGCATGGCCCAGGCACTCAACGAACTGTGCCCCGACGTGATCTACGGCGACCTGCTGTTCGGATTGGGTTTGCCCCTCCCCATCAAAAGTTACCGGACGGTCGAGGTGCTGGCCTCCATGCTGGCCCCAATCGTGACCCAACTGCCCTTGCAATGGTTCTATCCCACCGGAAGCAAACAAGAAGAGCGGAAGCCCAGCCATGTCAAGATTTGGGCCGGCCGGACTTTCCTGTGCGGGGATTGGCATTACATCCGCCGCTACGCCCCCGATGACCTATCGGGGAAAACGGTCTTAACGCAAACCGTCCGGAGTGCCGACATCGAATGGCTACGCTCCACAGGACTCCGCCGCCTGATCACCACAACCCCCGATATGGGTGGCGAAACATTTGCCACCAATGTGATGGAAGGCGTGATCGTGGCGCTGTCGGGAAAAGGTCCGGCTGAAATGGCGGAATCGGACTATTTGGACGTCTTGAAAGAGTTGGACTGGTCTCCCACCGTGTTAGAGCTTGGTTAAGGGCTCCGGTAAAATGGGCTCGGCCCGCTGAAACCCCACTCCATGAAGTTTGCGTTCCTGATCCACCCGCTCGAACCAGCGGACATGCGGCGGAAGTATCCGTTCTTCCGGCCGTTTAGCGACCGGATGATCGAACGGATCTTGCTGATGATGAAGCCGAAGATTGCCGGCCGGATCACGGGCATCCAATCTCCGGATGGCAAACGCACCGAAGGGATTTTCATCGGTGTCGCCCTGACCCCCAAGATGTTCATGGAACTGCCGCTCGAAACGGTTTACCGGAAGCTCGAAATGGCGGTGGAGCTTGCCAAACGGGAAGGGTGCGGAATCGTCGGGTTTGGTGCATTCACAAGTGTCGTGGGTGATGGCGGGACTACGATCCACGATCGGACGGGTTTCCCGATTACAACGGGGAACAGCTACACGGTGGCGACGGCGATTGAAGGCACCTTGGACGCCTGCAACCGGGTGGGGATCGACCGCAAACAAGCGACCCTCGCAGTTGTGGGGGCAACAGGCTCGATCGGCCGGGCGTGCGCCGAAGTGATGGCCCCGGAGTTCGGCCATGTCATCTTGGTGGGGCGCGATCTTCCGCGGACCAAGGCTGTGGCCGCCGAGATCCCGGGTGCGGAGGCCACAACAGATTTGGAGGCCATCAAAATGGCCGATGTCCTGGTCACCGTTACCAGTTCCGACGCCGAGCTGATCCAACCCGAACATCTGAAACAGGGGGCGATCATCTGCGATGTCGCTCGGCCCCGCGACGTCAGCGTGAGGGTGGGCCGCGAGCGCCCGGATGTTTTGGCGATAGAAGGGGGGGTCATTGAGGTGCCGGGCAACTTCCAGTCGACTTTCGATTTCGGTTTTCCGCCCGGCACCGCCTATGCTTGCATGAGCGAGACGTTCATGCTGGCTTTGGAAGACCGCGCCGAGTGTTTCACCCTGGGTAAATCGGTGAGTTCTGAACAAGTGCGCGAAAGCCAAGAAATGGCAAAGCGGCTCGGATTCAAACTAGCCGGGTATCGGAGTTTTGAGCGGGCCGTCCAGCCAGAACAGATTGAGCGGGTTCGCCAAGCGCGGCACCAGGCTTCGGCCGCCATGGGGGGCTGACCGCATGATTGAAGTCCAGGGCGTCTCCCACCGGTTCGATGTCAAGTGGGTTCTATCAGACGTTTCATTTGAAATCCCTGCCGGAGAAATCGCGGTGGTCATGGGCAGTAGCGGCGGGGGCAAGACGACGCTCCTCAAATGTATTTCCGGTTTGCTCAAACCGACCAAGGGCGAAATTGCGGTTTGTGGCGTGAGTGTGGTGGGGGATCCAGAGTGGGCTCGCGCAAAGATGGGGTTGGTTTTCCAATATGCCGCGCTGTTTGATAGCCTGGATGTTGAAGAAAACATCCTGTTCGGGTATCGCCGGCAACACAGTCCGGATAAGAAGGCCGAAGCAGAACTCCTCACCAAGCTGCTGGGCCAGGTGGGATTGGAAGGGGTTGAACGCCAGCTCCCGAGTGCCTTGAGCGGAGGGATGCGCAAGCGCGTTGGACTCGCCCGGGCCTTGGCCATGGAGCCGGAAGTCTTGCTATACGACGAGCCGACGAGCGGACTGGATCCCGTGACCGCCTATTCGATCGACCAATTAATTGTGCAAACAAGGGATCGGCTCGGCCTGACCAGCCTGGTGGTCAGCCACGACGTCAACTCGATTTTCCGGGTTGCCGACCGCATCATCTTTTTGCATGCCGGCGAAGTTGCCTTCAATGGCACTCCGGCCGAGTTCCGCCGCGAGCAATCTGGCCCAATTGGCGAGCTGATCGGCAAGGCCCGGTCAGAATCCCTCACTTAACGCAAGATAATTGCAAAAAAGACCCAGGATTTTCCGGCCACGGTGAACTGCTTTCATGCGGGAGCGTTTATGAGTTCAGAAGACACGCCAGGGCGTGTCCAGGAAAGACAGAAGTATGAAACGCACGTTCGCGATTTTGGCGGTGTTGGTGGCCGTCGCAATGGCTGTCCCTTCGATGGCCCAAACGGCAGGCCCACGCGGAGGAGCCCAAGGTCAGGGCCAAGGCCAAGGCCAGCGGCCGGGCCAGGGTGGGGGCCGCATGATGATGAGCCCCGAGTTCCAAAAGAAGGTCAAGGCGGCACACGACAAGGTTATCAAAGAACTTAAGTTGAACGCCACCCAAACCAAAGCGGTGGATGCGGCGGTCAAAAAGCGCGATGACGCCATGAAGAAGATGCGGGATCAGATGCAAGCCGACCAAAAGGCCGGCAAGCAACCAAACCGCGAAGACATGCAAGCTAAATTCAAGAAAATCCGCGACACCTATGACGCGGACATGAAGAAGGCAATGGGCGAGGCGAACTACAAAAAGTACCAGTCCCGCATGCAAGAAGAAATGAAGAAGATCATGGAAGAAGCCCGCAAAAATGGCCAGGGCGGCGGCAAACCCGGTGGCAAACCGGGTGGCAAAGGCTGATCGAGAATTTACCAACCGAGCAGATGGGTAACGGCGCGTCCTCCGGGGCGCGCCACCTTTTTTTAGAGGTAGTCGAGTTCTTTGAGCCAACGCGGCGATTGCCGCCAATCCTCGCGGACCTTGACGAACAATTCCAGAAAAACCTGTTCGCCAACCATCTCTTCGATGTCCTTGCGCGCCTGCGTGCCGATCTCTTTGATCATGGATCCTTTCTTGCCCAAAAGGATCGCCTTTTGGCCATCCCGTTCGGTGAGGATGACGACGCGGATCATCAAGCGGCCGTCTGATTCGTCCCTTTCCCAGGTCTCGCAGTAGGTGGCGATGCTATGGGGGATCTCTTCGCGGGTGAGGTGCAAGGCCTTTTCCCGCACAGATTCTGCGGCGATGAAGGCCATAGGCTGGTCAGTGTAGATGTCGTCGGGGTAGAAGGTCGGGTTTTCCGGTAGTAGTTGGATGATCAAACCCTGCAAGATGTCCAAGTTCTGCCCCTTGGTCATGGAGGTCATGACGATGTTCTCGGTGGGGAAGAGCTCCTTGTACGCCTCGTAGTTCCGTTCGACATCGGCGGCTTTGAGCTTATCCATCTTGTTCAGCCCCAAGATCAACTTGCCAGGTTTTTCCAAGGCCCCGGATTCCTTAAGCATTTGCGCGACAGCCTTGTCTTCATCGCCCGGCATGCGGGAGCAATCGGTCATTGCCAGCACAAGGTCGACATCGAAAACGGATTGCCGGGCCGCTTCGTTGAGGGCGGCTCCGAGTTTATGCTTGGGTTTGTGGATGCCAGGCGTATCGACAAACACGATTTGGTAATCATCCGTTGTGGCGATTCCCAGAACGCGTTTGCGGGTGGTTTGCACCTTGTCGCTGACAATGCTGACCTTGTGCCCCACCAGAGCATTGATCAGGGTGCTTTTGCCGACATTGGGTTTGCCGACCACGGAGACGAGACCGGCTTTCATGTCAATTCCGCTTTCTGAAGAGAACGCTCACACCGGTCTGGCCAAACGATTCGCCACCTTTTTGGCGTTCGGGGCTCCGTCGCCTGCGTTTGCGCCGGCGTCCCGAGGTGCGGTCGTCTTCCGCCGATTCTTCGTCGCCACCCGCCTCTTCTGCTGATTCGTCGACGGAATCGACCATCGAGGGGCGGAGGAGCAGGTCGTCGGCATGGTCTTCGCTCCAGGTCTCTTCGACCCATTCGTCCAGCTTCATGATCGCGACATCGAACGCGATGCGATCCAGATGCAGGGTGTTTTCTTCACGCACGACCGGTTCGGTGACTTGCAAGAGTTCGGCAGGGTCGCTGTTCAGGATCGCCTGGATATCTCCGAGAGTGCCGACGAGGAAAGTGTGGGTGCTGCCATCGACGGCTTTGAACTTGATGCAGGCGTTTTCGACGGGGATGTATTCCTGCATGTCCACATGGTAGGCGGCCCAGTTGTCCGGCAGCATCAGCGACCGCGGGCCAGTGCCTTGGCAGTGGATGGTGACGAATGGCGGGTTGGCGTGGACCAAGTCGTTGTCAAATGCCCAAACATGCGCGCCGTTTTGGTGGGCGAGGGCGCGGAACAGCCCCGGCGAAACCATCGGTTCGCCTAGGAAAACGGATGTCCACCGTTCGCTGGGTGCGCCTTCGGTCACTCGGGCGACGACAAAGCTCGGGAGGCCAGTTTCGGTGTATTCGCCAAGGACCATGGCATCTTCTGGGATCGCGAAGTAGCTCGGTTCAAGCTGCCCGCCCTGGGCGAGTTCCGACTGGTCGAGTTGGCTGCTGAGTTCTTCCCGCGTGTTGAGGAGGGTCGTGCCCGATTTGCAGTTGAAGGGCTGCGGCCGCAAGGCGATCCCCGTGACTTCTCGGACCCGCTCCAAGCTGTCTCGCCCGGCTTCGAACAATCCGGCGGTGTAGAGCCAGAACAAGGTCTTGCCATTACGTTGGAGACGCTGTTTGATGGCACTCCTGACTTCGGGCCGCATATCCCATGCATTCACAAAAATATGCAACTTGCATTCAGGGAAGTTTTCGCGGTGGGCTAGGTCGCTCAACAGGAAGAAGCCGACGCTCAAGCCGGACCGGAGCAGAGCCTCGCGGACTTGCTGGATGAGGATTTCGAAGGCCCTCGGGTCGGTGAGATAGGCGAGCGAGCGCTCATCGATGAAGAAGGCGACATCGGGGGATGGTTTTCCGGATGCGAGCCGACGGGCCAAGAGTTCGCGAACTTCCTTGCCGCGCTCCCAAATCCCCGGGCTGTTGAGCCAACCCGATCCATTCGAATCCATCCAAATCACCCCCCCTTCATGGGCCAAAGCGCCGCCGACTCCTCGCCAGTGGGCACTTTCCAGGGCTTGCGGGGTCTTCATGAGCGGGTTGCGCATGAGGTTCCGGTCTTCGCGTCCGCTGATCGGGGTGCGGAAGTCTTCTTCCGCCATATAGAGTTTGCCGTTGATGGCAAAGCTATCCACGGGGAAGGGGAAGGCGGCGGTGCCGCCCGGCTCACGGTCGCGGTAGCTGCTTGGCCCTGCGGCATAGTCGAGTTCGTCGCAACGGAGGAGTTTTCCGAGGCTCAGGTGCCCGCTGAACGGATGGCTCCATTCAAAGGTGTAACCGTAACTGACGCCAACAAGGAAATCGCCGTCTGACGCCTTCTTTGCCGCGTAGCACATCTTGGTGATGCGCTCTACAATCTCGTCGCTGACAAACAGGTGGTAGTCCACCCATCGGCGGGCCCGTCTGTCGGTACGGACGAATTCTTCACCGCCCAACCCTTCCCGGTAATCCGGGATGGCGATGGAATCGAATTCTGCCCCGCCATCGAACCACGCGGCGCGGAGGGAGACGATGTCGTTCCGATACCGCATGCGCAACCACCGCCGGAATTTGGCCCGGCTCGCCTGGCTGATGTCGTAACCGTCCTCTTCGTCGAGGAACCATTCGTGTTGGTCAAAGTGGACCCCCATGAACTGCGCCGCCTGATCCGATTCTCGGATGCCGGCAATGACGGATTCAAGCGTCCTTCCGGCCTCATCCCAATAAGCGTCGTCGCTGACGCTCGGGTCGGCGATATCGCCATTCAAGTAGCGGTAGAAGGCATCGGGGAATTCGGACTGCCAGTTGTCGGGGGTGGCAAAGCTGATACGGGGGACTAGTTGAATCCCTGGGGCAACCGAAGTGGCGTCACGGGCGAGTTGGACGGCGAAATCGACGGCTGCCGGGGCATTTGCGACCCCGACTGTGAGGGCCAAGCGGAACGAAAAAATTTCCAGGCCTTGGTCGGCTGCTTCTTTGAGTTCTTCGAGGACGATGCCCCGCTGTTCGGAACTTTGGGCATCGGCATAGAACATGATGGGGGCAAAAGCGCGCTGTTGCCGGATGATTGTCGGATGCCCTCGGTGCAGGGCAACCTGGGCCGCTCCTTCTTTTCTCTCGATTGGCAATCTCACCGGCTCGGCGGCGACCGGTTCGGGTTCCGGCTCTTGAACGGGCAACGGTTCTGGTTCGAGATCGGTTTCCGTGGTCGCGGCGCGTTCGGCTCCTCTCCGGCGGAAGTTCACTTCCAACGGCTTTTCGGCAAAAGCGTCGGCGGCAGTCGGTTCGGCATCCCCACGCCGCTTGCGGGAACGTCGGGTCGGGGACGCTTCTTCAGCGGCAGCTTCTTGTTCAACTTCAGCGGGGCGTGGCACCAGACCCGGTTCACGCCAAGAAAGGATCGCGATCCGGTCTTCCGGATCCTCGAAGTCGCTATCTTCCGCGACCCGAGTCGGCCGAGGGGCGGTGGATTTCTCCCGCCACGTCAAAGTGAACACGCCATTGGGGTCGATCAGATCGTCTCCGCCGGCAGGCTTTTTCGTCCGGCGGGTTGCCCGCTTGGGCTTTTCAGTTGCGGGTATCGACTCTGCGGTGGCTTCAGGTGCGGCCACCGGGGCTTCAGCTTTCGGCTTGACCGTCCGTTTGGGCTTTGGTTTATCCTTGTCCTCGACAACTTCTTCGGCCAAAGTTTTTTGCCGGACAGCCGGTTGTTTCGGTTTGGCTTTTTCTGGTTCCGGCTGGTCGGGGACTTTGGAAAGGATGTCGTCGGCGGTTCTGCGTCGCCGCTTTGTCGCTGCGGCGGCATCAATGGCTTGGCCATCGGCCTGTTGGTCGGACTCTGTTTTCTTTTTGGGCATCGTTGGAGCGCCGTTTTTTAAAAATCGCTTGATCGGACATGTGGGCAGGGGTTAGGTGCGGGATAGTGGGTTTTCCCAGTACAACCACCGTACTAAGCCTCAATCGTGTCCGGCCTTTTTGCAGTATGACAGGCTGGGCTCCCTGGCTACCGGGGCCACATTGCGTCATTTTTGAAGCCTATCTGCCATGAAGCCTGAAAATATTGCGGGGGAGAGCCGAAGATTGAACACAAGCCACAGAACGAGGCAAGAAAATGGATTTGATTCAACTGATGGGAAGCCCATCGGGGAATCGGTTCGAACCCTCGGGTGCAACGGTTGGAAAGGCATCGGAAACGGTGTCGATGGAGGCCGGGAAGGAATTCTCGACCCAATTGGAAACCGCGCTCGATGGTAGCCAAGATCAGGAAGTAGACCCGAGTGGGCTGATTGCCCAGATGGTCGCGCTGGACCTGAACCTTGGCCGGATACCGATTCAACCGGTTGCGGACGTCGCGGGCCAGGGCCCCGGATCGCCCACCAAGGGGCTGCAGGTCGATTCGACATCGTCTCGGCCAATTGATTGCGTCTTCCGGGTCACCTGCGAACCCGTACTCAGACTGGACAGCCAGCCTGACCTCTTCCCCCAACCGGCCGGACTTTCCATCGAAAGTCAGCCCGACCTCTTTTCGGCGCCGACGGGGCTCTGGTTCAACAGCCAGCCCGACCTTTATCCCGACCCAACTGGAGCGCGGCCAAACCCGTTCGGCTCTAGAGGCGGTTCCGACCCATTTGGACAGCGGCCGGCGGTGTGGGTTGACCCAACTGGCTCCCGGCCCCAGGTCAACGGGGCGAAAGACGGTGCCGACAACGGAGGTTCTGCTTCTGATATCGACCAAGCAGTCCAGTCCGCCTTTGAAAAGCTTTTTGAACCGACGGGTGAAGTGGCTCTGACCCCTCAAGTGAAGAGCGCCCTGGAAGAATCAATCCGGAAAGCGATTGGGAATGCAATCCAAAGCCAACCGGTTGCCCCAGATGGCGATCTTGTTTCGGCGGGTAAAGGTGCCACCGATTCCGTCCCACCCGCCAATGCCCAGGCAACCGATTCAAGCAGCCCGCTCGGCGGAATGCACACTATCCCCCTGCGCCTTGATGAAGGCGAGCGGATCAAGCCGATTCCGAAACCGGGGCTAGGCGATGCGTCAGAAACTGTCGGATCACCGGCCCCTGTCCAATCATCCGCCCAAACATCTGGCCTCAGAGCCGGGCGAGAAGGCGGAACCCCGGGCGCAGATGGGCGGTCAACCGCTTTGCCGGGCACCATGTACCGCGGCACCGGCCAGGGCCGCCCGGATGACCAAAATGGATTCGGAAAGCCAAACTGGCATCCGCGTTTCCAAAACATTCAAACTGGCTTGGGCTCCGACCCCAGCCAAAAATTGAACGGGGCAATCGCAACGGGTCTTGGCTTGGCCGGATTCAATGTCCGCGATGTCGAAGTCAAAGCTGTCACAACCTCCTCGCCTATGGCCGAGGTCAGCACGCCGACCACGGCCCTCACGGCGGCACAGGTGATCGCCGAAGCCGGCACCGCCATTCCAAAGCCGTCGATCCAAGGGGAATCTGCGACGGTTTCACCTGAATCCGACGCGATGGGAGTGGAGCAGGAATCGTTTACGATGGCTGCCCCACTTCAACTCTCCAAGCAACCGTCGGCCTCCCTCCACGACACCAACGAGGAGATTGGAATCGCCGATGCTCCGGAGAAGGACGACAAAGGCAAGTTCGAACTCCCGGACTCCCCGACCGCAATCCATGCCACGGGGCGCAACCCGCAAACTTCCGGTGACCCCGCCGTGGACCGGGTAGTGACAGATAACCGAACCGCCGACCACGCTGTCCGGGACGCTAGAGCGGAGATTGCCCAAACGGTCGCCGACCTGGCCGCCGCCCGCCGGCCCCAGTCGGTAAAGATCCAGCTCACCCCGCTAGACCTGGGGACGATCGATATCAGCGTTAAGGGTGCCCCTGGCCGTGTGGATGTTGATCTTCGGGCTAGTGACGATGCGGTTCGCCAAAGCCTGGCCAACCACCGAGCTGACCTTGTGAGCTCCATCGAAGCCAAGGGCACGTCCGTTGGTTCGATGAACGTAGGCTCTCAAAGCCAAAACCCCAACAACTCCCAGGGTCAGGGAGGTCAAAACCTGACCCGCGACGACTTCCGGACCGCCGCCAATTTGGCGCAGATTCCCGCAACTGCCGAGACTCATCCTGCCCGGCAACCATCTTACCAGGCGGTCGCCTCGGGCCGGGTGGATTTGGCCGCGTGACAGAGAGAAAATCATGAACTCAATCGATCCAACCGGCGCCCTCACCTACACAAACGCAGGCGGGGCGCCCAAAGCCAAGAGCGAATTGAACATGGATGCGTTTTTGCGCCTCCTGACGGTTCAACTTGCCAACCAGAACCCCCTGGAACCGATGAATGACCGCGACTTCTTTGCCCAGATGGCCCAACTCGGCCAGGTGGAGGGCATGGATGACCTGAAAGCCAGCCTGAACACGCTGAACGGATCGGCCATGATCGGCCGAACTGTCACGGCAGTCCGGCCGATGACCGATGCCGGGAACACGACGGGCACAAACAGCACCGTCACCGGAATGGTTGAGCGGATCACCAACCGCGACGGCAAGCAAATCGTTGGACTGCGTGAAGCAAACGGCGGTTTGGTCGAGGTCGAAATCGGGAACATCCGGGAAATCGCCCGCTAAGGAACGCAAAGATGAGCAGTCCGATCCAAAACAACAAAGTCGCGGACCTAATCCAGAACCGTGGGGTCAGCCAGGGCCCGCCGGCTAACGCCTCCCCGGCGGCTGGAGCCGATTTCCAGGCCGTTTTGGCCGACCGGCTCAAAGTGAGCAACCACGCCAAAACGCGCTTGGAAAGCCGGGAGATCCAATTGGATGCCGACAAGTGGCAACGGGTGCTGGACGGCGTGGAAAAGGCGGCTCAAAAGGGAGCGAAGGAAAGTCTTGTGATGATCGACGACATCGCGCTGGTGGTCAGCGTTCGCAACCGGACTGTCATCACGGCCGTTGACCAAAACCACCTTAAAGACAACGTATTCACCAACATCGATTCAGCCGTAATTGTGTAAGCAACTCTGCAAAAACACAAGAGGCCAACCGATAATGACACTAAGAAACTTGGGTAATGAAGAGTGGCCACAACCTGTCAAGGGTTGTGAACTTGGACGAAAGCATGAATGGCTGAGTCTTCCCCAAGTTTCCTGGAAAACACTCAAGAAACAAGGAAGAAAAAATGCTACAAGCCATGCTTGCTGGGGTCGCCAGCATCAAAGCGCAACAAACGCGCATGAACGTGATTGGGAACAACTTGGCCAACGTCAACACTACCGCCTATAAGGGCAGCCGGGTGACGTTCCAAGACATGCTTGCTCAAACGGTTCGGGGGGCAAGCCGCCCGACCGGCGGCCTTGGGGGGACGAACGCGATCCAATTCGGTCTCGGCGTCCTCGTTGCCGGAACCGACATCAACACCGAGCAGGGTTCGCTGAACGCCACCAACCGGCCAACCGACTTTGCCATCCAGGGCAACGGCTTCTTCCTCGTGAGCAACGGCGAGCGCCTGGCCTACACCCGCGACGGCTCCTTTGACCTTGATGCCAATGGCGACATTGTCCACCGAGCAACGGGCGAGCGCTTGATGGGGTGGCCGGCGGATCCGGCGACGGGCAACATCAATACGAACGCTCCAATCAGCCCGGCCTCAAACCTCACGGTTCCGATCGGCGCCCGCACGGCTGTGCAGGTCACGACCAACGTGACTTACGCCGGCAACTTGGATAGCCGCGAATTCAGCAATGCCGGTTTGGCCAGCACTCAAAGTATCGTGAGGGTGTTCGATTCGCTCGGCGGCTCCCACGACCTGACCCTAACCCTGACTGAATCGGCAACCCCCAACCAGTGGGATTGGACGGTTGCCGGTGCGGGCGGCACAACGGTGACCGGATCCGGTTCGTTGACTTTCGACCCTGCCAACGGGGCGATGCTCACGGGTAGCCCGGGAACGATCACGGTCACCCCGCCGGCGGCGGGCGGCGTCCCTGCTTTTTCGGTTGATTTGGATTTTGGCGGCATCAGCCAACTGGCTACCGAAATGCAGGTGCAGGCCAGCAGTCAAAACGGTTTTGAGCCGGGATCGTTGAGTTCGTTCAGTGTGAACACCGATGGCATTATCGTCGGTCTTTACACCAACGGCCTGACCCGATCGCTCGGCCAGATCGCCAGCGCAATCTTCCCGAACCCGAACGGTTTGGAACGCCAAGGTTCGAACCTTTGGCGCAACACGGACAACTCCGGGGTTCCGGTCGTCGGCGCCCCGCGCAGCGGTGGCCGCGGCCAAATTAACGCCGGGTTCTTGGAGCAGTCGAACATCGACATCGGGAACGAGTTCACCGACTTGATCATCACTCAACGTGGCTTCCAAGCCAACACGCGGGTTGTGACCACGGTCGACGAAATGCTGCAAGATTTGATCAACATGAAGCGCTAAGCCTAAGATTTTCATCCTGATGGAGCGGCCGCCTTAGGGCGGCCATTCCATTTGTGAATGTTATGCAATAACATAACATGACAATTTCTTAATACTTTGACTGGTAGAGTGGGCTGTGGGACGCGCCTTCACCTTGATTGAACTCCTTGTCGTCATTGCAATCGTTGCAATATTGGCGGCGGTCCTTTTTCCCGTCTTCGCCCAGGCCAAGCAGGCGGCCAAGCGGACGTTTTGCCTCAGCAACCTGCGTCAGATCGGGTTGGGCAACGAGCTGTACATCAGCGATTTCGACGACTTGATGCCCTGGATTCCCGATAGCGACTTGCAGTTGACTCTGGAAGTTCGCGCGGATCACAGGAAATATGCGGTCGTCGGAAGCTTTATGCCGCTTTGGCACCCCTATATCAAAAACACCCAACTCTATTTTTCGCCTGCCTTGGGCACCCAGAAACTTACGGGTTGGATGAGCCACTTCGACAAACCGTGGCGGTTGAACGGCATAGACGACGATGCTAAGGGAAGAACCCACTATGTCAGTGACCTTCTGGCGGAAACCAACCAGGCTTCGACCAGGTTCACCCGGGGCCGGAACCCGGCCGCGGTCTGTGATGCCAAAGGTACGACGGTGAGTTCTCAAGAATGGTTGATGACGCCCTTTTACGAGGCCGGATGGTGGAACTATTCCCACTCCCTGTGGAATGTCGGCGGCAGCGAACCGCCGCAAGAAGGGTGGTCTGCCCATAACGGGGGCCGCAACGAAATCTACTTCGACATGCACGCGAAGTGGATCAAGAAAGACATCCGCAAGTATTAAGGCTCTCGCCGCAACTTGCCCGTTGCGGCTTTCACTCTTCTTCTGAAAGATCTGGGTTGTCGTGCCGGATCTCGGGCCGCATCATGGGGAACAGCAAGATTTCCCGCAAATGCTCAGCCCCAGTGAGGAGCATGACGAGCCGATCGATGCCGATACCGCAGCCTCCGGTGGGGGGCATGCCGCTTTCCAATGCGTAAAGGAACTGTTCATCCATGGGGTGGGCTTCGTCATCGCCTTTGTCGCGCTCGCCCAATTGCTGCTCAAACCGTTCACGCTGGTCGATCGGGTCGTTAATCTCGCTAAAGGCATTGCAGATCTCCCGGCCCAGCACATACCCTTCAAACCGGCGGGTGAAACCGGGGCGGTTGGGGTCTTTTTTGGCGAGCGGGGAAGTTTCGATGGGGTAGCCGACGACGAAAGTCGGTTCCTGCAGGTGCGGCTCCACAAAATGTTCAAGGAGTTTTTCGATGATTCCGCCGAGGTTGTTTTCCTTTTCCGTGGGCAGTCCGACGCGCTTCATGGCGGCTTTGGCGGAATCAATGGAAGTGAGCTCTTCGGGCGAAATTCCAGAGCGTTCGTGGATCGCGGTCATGAGGTCGACCCGGTGCCACGGCTGGCCGAAATCGAGTCCATGGAGCTTTGATTCTCCAAACACGGCAAGCGCCACGTGTCGGAAAAGGTCTTCGACGCACGCCATCATGTCTTCCAGGTTGGCGTAGGCTTCGTACCATTCGAGGAGGGTGAATTCGGGGTTGTGGCGGTTGGAGACGCCCTCGTTCCGAAACACCCGGCCAATTTCGTACACCTTGGGCACGTCGCCACAGATGATCCGCTTCAAATACAGCTCAAGGGAAATCCGCAGCTTGACCTGCAGGTCGTAGGCGTTGTAGTGGGTGAGGAACGGCCGGGCGGCGGCACCGCCGGCTTCGAGTTGGAGGAGGGGCGTTTCGACTTCGATGTACCCCCGGTTGTCAAAGAAGTGGCGGACTTCCCGCACGATGTGCGAGCGCTTGAGCAGTTGCTCCCGGGCTTCGTGGTTGCAGACGAGGTCGAGGTGGCGGTGCCGGTACCGCTGGTCGACGTCGGTCAGGCCGTACCATTGCTCTCCATCTTTTTCTTTACCCAAGGGGAGTGCGTGCAAGGATTTGCTGAGCGGGGTGACCGTCTGGACGTGGATTGATTTTTCACCGGTCTTGGTTTTGAAGAGGTAACCCGTAATGCCGACATGGTCGCCGATGTCGAGCAGCTTGAACGCAGCCCACCCGTTGCCATTCCATTCGTCCAGGTCGTTTTTGCGGACGTAGATTTGGATCTTGTCGTCGCCATCGCTGAGGTGAGCGAAGGCGGCCTTCCCCATTTCGCGCAGGGCCACGATGCGGCCGGCAAAAGATACCGTCGGCTTTTCGGCGCCTTCTTCAAGCACGGCGAGACTGTCGAAATTGTCGAGCAGATGTTTGGCAGAGTGGTCGATCTGGAATTTTTCGGTTGCATAGGGGTCAAAACCGAGTTCGCGCAGCTGTTGCAGCTTGTCGAGGCGGATTTCGCGGATCGTACGCTCTTCGCTCATGGTGAGGGTGGGGAGTTTACTGTTTGGGTTCGGATGCGGCTGGGGACGCGGCACAACCACTGCCAATAAGCAAGCCCCCATCCCGGCTTGAGCGGGGTGGGGGCTTGGATACGGAACCAGCCGCGACCTTAGTGGTCGTGGTGGTGGTCTTCTTCTTCTTCCGGAAGCTCGGCGATCGCGCACTCAGTGGTGAGCAGCAGCCCGCTGATGGAAGCGGCGTTTTGAAGGGTTGTCCGAACCACTTTTGCCGGGTCGACAACGCCGGCCTTCAGCAGGTCTTCGAACTCCAGGGTGGCGGCGTTAAAGCCGATGCCGGCCTTCCCGGTTTTGACTTTGTCGACCACGACGCTGCCTTCGACCCCGGCGTTTTGGGCAATGGTGCGCAGGGGCGCTTCGATGGCGCGGCGGATGATGTCGGCCCCAATGGCGGTATCGCCTTCGAGCTTGAGCCCCTTGAGGGCCTTGTCGCCGGCTTGGAGGAGCGCGGTTCCGCCTCCGGGCACGATCCCTTCTTCAAGGGCGGCGCGGGTTGCGGCGAGGGCGTCTTCCATGCGGGCTTTCTTTTCCTTCATCGCGGTTTCGGTGGCGGCACCGATTTTGATGACGGCGACACCGCCGCTCAGCTTGGCGAGGCGCTCTTGCAGCTTTTCCTTGTCGTAGCTGGATTCGGTGGTTTCGATGGTTCGTTTGATTTGGGCGATGCGGCCGTTGATCGCATCCTTCTTGCCCTTGCCGCCGACGAAAGTGGTTTCATCTTTGGTGATGACGACCTTTGCAGCCGAACCGAGCATGCCGAGATCGACATTTTCAAGCTTGAGCCCAAGGTCTTCGGTGACGAATTGGCCTCCGGTGACGATGGCCATGTCTTCCATCATCGCCTTGCGCCGCTCGCCGAATCCCGGTGCTTTGACGGCAGCGACCGGCAGGTTGCTGCGGAGCCGGTTCAGCACCAAAGTGGCCAGGCACTCGTTTTCGACGTCTTCGGCGACGATGACCAGAGCTTTGCCGGATTTGAGGACTTTTTCCAGGATGGGCACGAGGTCTTGGACCGTGCTGATCTTCTTTTCATAGAAGAGGATCATGGGGTCTTCGAAAACGGTTTCCATCCGTTGGGGATCGGTGATGAAGTAGGGGCTGAGATAGCCCTTGTCGAATTGAAGGCCATCGACGATTTCAAAGTTGGTGTCGGTGCCTTTGGATTCTTCGACGGTGACGACGCCATCCTTACCGACGGTGTCGATGACTTCGGCGACCATCGCCCCGATTTCCGGGTCGTTGGCGCTGATGGTGGCGACTTCGTTCATCCCAGCGCGGCCCTTGACCGGCTTGCTGAGTTTGCCGAGTTCCGCCACGATGGCGTCGGTGGCGGCTTCGATCCCCTTTTTGATTTGCATGGGGTTGCTGCCGGCGGCCACGTTCCTAACGCCTTCTTTGAAGATGGCTTGGGCAAGCACGGTTGCGGTGGTGGTGCCATCCCCGGCGAGGTCGTTGGTTTTGCTGCTGACTTCGCGGATGAGTTGCGCGCCCATGTTTTCGAAGCGGTTTTCGACTTCGATTTCCTTCGCAATGGTGACGCCGTCGTTGATGACGGTTGGCGAACCGAATTTCTTTTCGAGGACGACATTGCGCCCGCGCGGGCCGAGGGTCACCTTGACGGCGTTGGCGAGCTTGTCAACGCCGTTTTCGATGAGTTTGCGGGCATCGTTGCTGAATTTGAGTTCCTTGGCTGCCATTACTTCTTACCTGCCTTGACTTTGGTTTCGGTGACGACTCCCAGTACGTCGTCGGCGCGGAGGATGACGAAGTCTTTGCCGGCCACAGTGACTTCGGTGCCACTGTACTTGCCGTAAAGAACGACTTCGCCGGTTTTGATGTCGACCGGGGCTTTTTCGCCGCTGTCCAGCGTTTTGCCGGGGCCGACCGCGAGGACGGTGCCACGCTGGGGTTTTTCTTTGGCGCTGTCGGGCAAGATGATGCCGCCGGCGGTGGTTTCTTCGGCTTTAGCCGGTTCCACGATGATTCTGTCGTGCAACGGTTTGAGGTTCATGGGTTCTGGTGGTTCTCCTCGTGCTGTGATTCCCAAGACGGGAAGTGTTTTGGCAGTGTACCAGCGAGACTGCTAATTCCAGCTTTGTTGGGACGGTGGACCCGGGGCGGTCCCAGACGGGTCAATCGGCCCGTTACCCGCCTTGAACCGCAAGGCTCGGCACCTCGCGGGCGACGGTTTCTTTGATTTTTTGGACAAGACCCGGAATGTCTTGTTTGACCCCTGCGATTTCCACGACTTTGATGTTCGTCCGCGTGAGTTTGCCGTCGAACCTTTGAATAAAGAGGCGCAAGGCGACTTTGTCGCCGGCGACAGTGTATTGACCTGCCACCCGGAATGCATTGGGGTGTTTGGCCACATTCAGCCACAGTTTGTAATTCGGCTGGTCTTTGATGGCATCGGCAATCAAGGGCTCTAGCCCGAGCGGGTCTTCCTCATCTTGGTCGAACGTGCCCATAAGCACGATGGGCATTGGTGGTTTGAGCCCGATTTCGCCCCGGAACCTCTCACCCGTCACGCCGATATCGAATGAGGCGTCGTTTTTGGACCGCTTCAGTTCGGGTTTTTGAACGCCGTCGATTCCGACTTCGGCCCGCAAAGATTCCACCCGGTCGGCGGCATATCCGAGCCATTTTCCGACATCCACAAACATATCCCCGCTGTTGGTTGCCCTCAGCCCAGCCGGGGAAACCCTGTCTAAGGCTTCAAGCAAGGCGTAGGTGAGCAGCCCGTGGTCGACCGAGCGGCTCTCGTAGCTCATCTGGTCGGCGGCGGCTCCGGCAAGGAGCCAGGTGCCGGTGGCGTCGCGGATGGCTTCATAAGCGCGGACGTAGTCGCTGCCCGAGCTCCGGTCTTGGATCAAGTTTCCGGCGGCGGCGCCGCTATGGCAGGTATCCAGGACAATGACCTGCTTGCCGGCAGGGATTTGCCCAAGCGCTTGCTGCAGGTCGTCGCCACTGATTGTGTGGACTCCCAAAACCGCGGCGGAAATATCAGACGGGTCGGCTCCGGCGGTTAGGAAGAAATAGCCGGACTTGCCGGCGACCGAGCTGGTCCCGTGCCCGGCAAAAAAGACGACGACAATGTCTGAAGACGTTGCCTTTTGCGCGACGTCGGCAAACCAATCGAGGATCGGTTTTCGGTCGGGCTGGTTGGCGGAGTCGTCAGTCGTCATTACCGTGATGTGGACTTTCCCCGGAAGAAGCCGCTCGGCAACCGACTTGACGGCCTGGCCCAAAACCCGTGCATCGTAGGGTGGCGCGGTCAAATCGCGCGACGTGCCGACATAATTCCCGACGCCGACGAACAGCCCATAAATGTTTGTCGGTGGGACGGCCAGGTCTTCTGGAATGCCGAGGTCGATGACGGTGGGCGGGCTCTTGAGGTCGCCGCGGGCGTTTGCGGCGACGATGGTGAGCAGGTTTCCTTTGCCTTCGCCCAACTGCGATTTGGGCAAGAAGAACGGCTTGTATTCGGTGGTGTCTAGTGTGAAGAAGCCGGATCCGGATTTTGTCGCCACGAGTTTGCCGTTGAGATAGATGTCGGCCTGGCCAATCCCCCCGTTGTCCCGGTCGGTCAAAGTCACGGTCAGCCGGCTCGGGTTCGATTTATTTGGGGTGACGGTGATTTCTGGGAACAATCGGATTGTTTCCCGGTCGGGCACCGGCCGCCTTGCTTCATTGTCAAAACCCAAAAGTTTGCCAAAGAGCCCGGGCTCGTAATAGAGCGACTTGAGCTGGCCGACATCGATGGGTTCAAGCCCGCCAGACCATTCGAGGACATAGGCCGCGCCGGCGACTTTGTTGGGGTCGGGAGCATCAAAGCGGCCCTCGCTGTCCATGACGAGCCAGGCGTTGTCGGGCAGGTCGGGTCGATCCGGTGTCCTGTGCATCAGCACAAACGAACCGATTGGGCCGAGGCTTTCTGGCTCGGCCGGATCCAGAACCTTATCCAACTCCCAAATGGTGGCCTGTTCGGTGGCATCGGTAATGATCAACCGGTTTTGAGGGGTCAAGAACTGGAGGTCGCTCACTTGGTCAGGCCGGGTGACGGTCCGGACTAATTTGAGGCCGCGCAAGTCGATGAAACTGACCTGGCGGGCCTGCGCGATGGCGGCCAGCTTCCCGTCAGTATCCAAATAGTAGGTGGGGAAGTATTCGTTCCCTCCACCGGGGATCTCCAATCCTGCTTCGGCGTCGCCATTCGCGGGGTCGATCCGCTCGACCTTGGTCGGCGAGAGGCGGTAGAGAGATGAGCCGTCTGGGGAGTAGCAGAATTTCTGAACAGTGTCGCTGTCCAACGTATGCGTCCAAATCTCTTTATGGGCTTTGACGTCAATGCCATGGACGTTTGCACTGGAATAGAAAACCAACGGCTGCCCTTTGACAAAAGTGATCGCCCCAGGTTCGACAAAATCCTTTGTGGCAATGGTGTCGTAATATTCGCCCGAATCCGCATCGATCAGCTGGACATAGTCGTTGATGTCGTTTCCGTCGTTGTTTTTGATGCCGACGATGACGGTTGAGAAGTCGTCGGACATCCGCGCCCAGGCGATTGTGAACCCCTCATTAAGTTCTATGAAGTTCTTGACATAGGAATCGACTTTTCCATTGTCGGGAATCTCCTCAACGTACGGGTCGAAAAGATCAACCCGCTTATCCGAGAAGGACAGCATTTTGTTGTCCGGCCCCCAACTGGATCCCTTGTAGCTGTCGTTGAAGATCACGACGGCTGGCTTGTCGGTAGCCAGGTTCCAGCAGGCCTGGTATTCGGACTGCGATTCGTCTTCGTTCTTGACGTAAGCCGGGGAGATGGCGAACGCGCCATTTTGGGAGATGTCAGCTTTGGCCGCGCCGGTCGAATAAATCTGGTCGAGGTGGACCTTACGGGCATCAAAGCTGAATTTGTTTCCCGGCCCGTCGGTTGGCGAAACGAGGACCCTCCCCGTTTGGGGCACGACCCGCAAACTGTCCAATGTCCGAACGGTAGATATAGTAGTGGCCTTCCACTCACCATCAGCAAGGCGGTGTTGGACGATGCTTCCATTTTCGTAACCGACCCAAAAGACCGATCCGTCCGGGCTGAAGGCTCCTGCCGTCGGCCCTCCCGCACGGTTGAACGGGAATTCTTTGCCAGATTCGACATCCCACAACTTCAGTGGGTCGTAATCGGCAAATTCGTTGTCTTCGTACGTGGCGACCCTAAGCCCGTCGCGGCTTTTGCGGATTTCGCGGACCGGTCTCGTGTACCCGGTGAGCTCCCGCTTTTTTTCAAGGGTTTTGCGGTCGTAAACGGTGAGTGTCCCCGTCGGCCCACACACCAGGAATTCGGATTGCCCCGGGCCGACAAAGAGAGCCGCCATCAAAGTGTTGGGCACGGATCCTTTTTCGCCAATGATGTGGGGAAAGCTCCCAAGTTTGCGGCCCGAAGGGTATTCGAACAAATAGGCGTTGTTGTCGGCGCAGGTGACCAAAACCTGTGACCCGTCGGCGGAGATCTCGGCCCAGGGATTGCCTTCGGCTGATGTTTTGAGCCGGACCGTGCCCCGGCTCTTAAAATCGTAGACGGCGACAAAATCCTGCTTGGTGCTGAGGGCTAGGAGGTTGCCGTCAGCTGAGAATTCTAGGTCTAGGGCGTCGGCGCTCGAAATCCCGGTTGAGACCGGCTTGAGTTCGAAATCCGGGGCTTCGGCAAGCCAAAACCCGTCGCTGGGTCCGGCGATGGCCACCCGCTTCCCATCGGGCGAGATTGCAACCCGGATAAACGGCGAACCGGCCTTGGCCGCGTCGAACGTAGCGACGACATGGGCGGTTGCCGTCTCCCAAAGCCGGATTTCGTCGCGGCTGTTGGTAGCAATGAGAGTGCCGGAATCGGACATCACGGCTTGCCCCACGCTTTGGAGCCGGTTGGGGAGGACGGCGAGGAGCCGCATGGTCCGCGGATCCCACAGCCGGGGGGCAAATCCGCGGTCGTGGGTGAGGAGCCGGGTGCCGTCCGGCGATTCTTGAATGTCTTCCAGCCTTTGGTCGCTGACGATTGGGATCAGTCGGAGTCGACCGGTCTGGGCTTTGTCGGGGGGTGGGGCTGGACTTGAAAAAACAAGGGCCGCCCCCATAGCGGCGAACGCGAGGAGGCGGCCCATCTGAATCCCTATCGAACCGGTTACGGCAGAAGAATCGGTTTGCCTGCCCGGGCAGCCGTCCCGACGAAGTTGGGGTGCTGGTTGAACTGCGGGATGTCGGATTCTTTCATGTCCGCTTCTTTGCCTTGCTTCATCAGGGCTTCATTGATTTCTTTCAAGGATGCGTCGATCCCGGAGAAGATGTCGATGATGCTGGAGTTCTTGTCCATGTTCAGGGCGTCCAGCAACAAGAGCGTGAAGATTCCGTGGGCGGGGATGCCTTCCAACCCTGAGATGTCAGTGCTTGTTTTGTCCTTGTCGCTGGCAAACAGGAACACGGTGTCGCCGAGTTTGGTGCCACCTGCGGCTTGGCGCGGCTTCAAGGTCATGAGGTTTTTCGCCAAAGCGTCGGTGTTGGCCTTCATTTTCCCTTTGGCTTTGATTTTTCCGATCCCCTTGGTTTTGACCATAAATTTGCCCGGGGCCCGGTTCATCCCGCCGCTGAAGCAGCTGTCGAAGATGAATGTGGCGTTGATTCCGTTGACCCGGAGGAGGTTGGCGACTTCAGAAAAGAAGGTGTCTTGAACCAGCGTATCGTCGGCCAAGACGATGACTTCTGTGAAACCGGATCCGTCGGCTGCTTTGGGGTCTTCGAGTTGGGCCCCGTGTCCGGAGAAGGTGATCACGACTTGGTCACCGGCTTTGGCGCTGGAAAAGAGCCACTTGATTCCGCCGAGGAAGTTGTCGCCCGAGGCTTGTTTGTCCAGCAAGAGCCGCGTGTTGGACGCCTTGACCCCGTACTTGCCGACGCAAACTTCTTGCATCGCCTTCGCGTCGTTGACGCAGCCGTTGAGGTCGTTGTCCACTTCGGTGCCGTCATCCATCTTGACGGTTGGGTAGTCGTTGATGCCGATGTTCAGCGAGTAGGTTTCGGCAAAAGCGGCCATTGCAGAAACGGCCAGGAATGCGGTCAGGAGGAATTTTTTCATCAATGCCCTTTGTTTGTTCGTCGATTCAACGAATCTTCGCCCTTTCGGACGGCTTGTTGGACGTTTCGTTTCTCAAATGTTCCAAGGAGACCTATTGGAACCAGATTCCCTGATTATATCCGGGCGGAGCGGGTTAATACGCGGCTTGCCTTCGGTCGGCCGGGCAAGATCCGTCGGTGCTGACCTCCGGATGGGTCTTCACTCCGGCAAAGAATCCCAAAAACAGGTCGCGGCTGTGGTCGGGGTAGAGGTCGCCGTTGGCGGTCCCGGCATTGACGGCCCGGGCGAACTTGGCGTGGCCGTCGACGAACGAGAAGTTGGCCCCGCCGTGGAATCCTCCTTCAAGGCCCTTTTGACCCCAAAGTTCAAAGCCGTAACCCGCCGCCGGGTCGCTGATGTCCCAAACCAGATCCATCGTCAGACTCCCGGGTGCAGAAGGCTGGCAGCTGGAGAAGGTGAACGGCTGTTGCTGTGGCCCGGCCAGAACTGTCGCGGCTTGGTCGTTGATCGCGGATTCTTTGGCCGACCCGGGGTTATCTGGGTGGAAATCAGCATGCGAGATCAAGTGGTTGAGCGCGTAGGTGACGCGGTATTTTCGTGGCTGGCCAGAACCCCCAGAACCCGGCTGCCAATATCCGCGTGGATAGAAAACGGGGTCGGTGTTACCGGCCGTGGCAAAAATCTCCCCAGATTTCATGTAGGGCATCAACCGGTCGGTCCAAAAGGGCCCCTTTTCCCCGTGGGAATAGCTAGGGCTTGACCAGGTGTCCGCGTAAGGGAAGACCAAGTAGGACTGGTCATAGTCGGCGTTGTAAATGATGTTTGAAATCCCAACCTGTTTAATGTGGGCCAGGTCGACGGTTTGCTTGGCGGAATCTTTGGCCCGGGCAAACACCGGGAACAATATGGCGGCGAGGATGGCGATGACGGCGATGACGACGAGGAGCTCAATCAACGTGAATCCGCGTTGAAACAATCGCATTGACATGAAACCATGACAAATCTATCAAGTGGCGGGGTTGTTGCGGAAGCCGTCAGCCGTCTACCCGCTAGTGGGTTGTGACCGAAACGTACGGCTTGTTCCAGGGTTCGTAGGGCGAATCCCGGCGGCTTGCCATGATGGATACCGCCCGCTTGACGAAATCTGGATGGCGCGAGGCGACATCGGCTGTTTCGCCGGGATCCCGGGCCAGGTCGTAGACGAACATGTGGCCGGCATCTTTGCTTTTGGGGTTGAGGAACCGGATGGCCTTGAGGTTGCCGATGCGCACCGCTTGGCCCCAATCGTGGGGAAAGAACTCCCAATAGATGTAATCCCGCTTGGCGGTTTCCCCTTGCCCGGTAAGGGCGGGAACGAGCGAAATCCCCTCGATCCCATCAGGTACCGACGCACCGGCAAGCGAGGCAAAAGTGGGGAACATGTCGTACATGACCGAGGGCACGTGGCTGACGGATCCGGGGGAGATCCTGCCCGGCCACCTGGCGACGAACGGCACCCTGATGCCGCCTTCCCAAAGTTGGGCTTTGCGTCCCCGCAGCCCGTGAGTGCTGTCGAAAATGTCTGGCGTGATGCCGCTGACCCATGTCGGACCGTTGTCCGATGTGAAGATGACCAGCGTGTTGTCATCGATCCCATCGGATTTGAGTTTTTGAAGGATCTGGCCGACATAGCCGTCTAACCGGCTGATCATCCCCGCATAGGCGCTCAGTGGGTGTTGATTGGGCAGATAGCCTTTGTCGCCCAAATAGGGCTTCTCATCGAGCTTTCCCAAATACGGGGTTTCGGAATCCCCGGGCACCTGCAGCGAGACGTGGGGGATTGTGAAAGGCACATAGAGGAAAAACGGCCCTCCCTTGTTTTTGTCGATGAAGTCCAAAGCCTTGTCCCGCATCACATCATTGGAATAGACCTGGCCCCGGTACCGGTCAAAGGATGCCGGATCATTCGGGTCGGCATTTTTGGGGAACTGCTGGTGGGCATTAAAGGTCGGGTTGTTGAGCGGATACTTCGCTTCGTTCTCCCAAAGGTGGTCTGGGTAATAGTTGTGAGCTTGGCGTTGGCAGAGATAGCCGAAGTAGTAGTCAAAGCCTTGCTTGTTGGGTTGGCCGGTGGAATCTGGGCCGCCAAGCCCCCACTTCCCAACTGCGCCGGTGGCGTAGCCGGCATTTTTCATGGCCCACGCCAAGGTTTTGGTGCCGCGACCTAAAGGGAACTGTCCCTCGGTGCCGGTGGCCGTGAAGTCCCCGAACTCCTTGTTCTCGCGGATTGTGTTCGTGCGGGTGGATTTGCCTTCCAAGAAAGTCGACCGGGCCGGGGCGCACACCGGCGACCCGCTGTAATGGTCGGTAAACTTCATCCCCTCCCGGGCCATCTGGTCGATATTGGGGGTCTGGATCACCTTTTGGCCATAGCAACCGAGCTCGCCATATCCCAGGTCGTCGGCCAGGATATAGATGATGTTGGGTTTTGGGGCAATGGCGGCCAAACAGGCCGCGACGGCAAGCATGGGTGGATTTAACCAGAAGACGCAGTCCGGTGTCGTGTTTCCCCCTACACATTCGGTTGTGGGATTTGAAATCAATATGTTTTTGTGACCGTTGCAATTGCGTCAGAATCCTGATAATCTAGATTCAAATCCTGTGAAATTCACGGGTAATGGGATGCAGAGAGATGAAAAGGAAGCATTTAGTTAGCGTGGTGGCCGCTGCGGGAATAGCCTCTGTGTCATCAGCAACAAACCTTTTGTGGATGGATGTTGCTGGAGGCAGCCTGTCTCAGACGGACTTTGTTGCTGGAGGATATGGACACCGGGTCACATCGACTGTGATGGGCAACTACCAATACGGCTCCGAAGGTGGGTTTACACCCAACATCTCAGCGAGTTACACACCAGATAGCGGCCCTTGGGGATCTGGATACGGCGACTTGCCGACGGCGATGTGGGGAGTCCAAGCCGCCAGCAGTGGAGCGCCAAACGACCACCCGGTCTCGATGACGCTTTCCGCAGACCCTGGTTGGTTCGTGCAATTGCGCTCGATCCGGTTGGCAGATTGGAGTGGCTCAACCTCCGACCAAACGACATTGCGGGCATTGGACGGCAACAACAATGAGCTGTTTTCGTGGACCGGCATCCCGGATACGAACACCAATACCTTAATCGTTTTCCCCAATGTGGTCGCCCAGACGGTGACTTTGACTTGGAACAATGCCTGGCACACGGGCGGTCGGGAACTGATTTTTTCCCAGACCGATTCAATCCCTGAACCGGCCACACTCGCCCTTTTGGGCGCGGCCGGCTTTGCTGCTTTGCGACGCCGCAGATAGTCTCATTCAGAAGGGTGGCCCTCGATTTTGAACGAGGGCTACCCTTTTTTTTCCCGGAGCCGCATTGCTTGCGGAGCGTTGCGTTCAAAAACCGGCCGGCGCCAAGGGGGTCTAAATTGGCTGGAACACCTTTTTTCAAATTGTGGTAACAGTTGCGAAACAATTGATGTACTCTAATGCGTGCCGATGCTCCTTGCTGCATCGGCGGGATTTGGAATTATGACAACGAACCGTCAGAATAGGGGTTTCACCCTAATCGAGCTGCTGGTGGTGATTGCGATCATCGCGATCCTCGCCGCCATTCTTTTCCCCGTTTTCGCCCAAGCCAAAGAGGCGGCGAAGAAATCCAAGACCCTGGCGGAGACCAAACAAACGGGGACTGCCGCCCAGATTTACATCGCCGACTACGACGACACCTTTATGCTGATGCACCCGATCGACCCGGCAACGGGCACTTACCTCCACACCAATGTGAGTGCCTCGGGACTTGGCCCTTACCGGTTGGCCGCTGTGCCGGCGGGATGGGGCGTGAACGCGGCGGCCGCCCAAGCCGACGCCGTAGCCTGGACCAACTCGATCTACCCGTACACCAAGAACAACGATATTTACAGCGGCAGCGGGTCGCTCAACTTGTACACGTCCGGGTTCAACTATGCTACGGCCCCGCAAAACCTACCAATCATCGGGTTGTCTGGAAACGGCCTGTTGAATGGGTACAACGCCACCGCGGTCGAGGGGGTCAGCGTGATCCCGCTGTTCTGGTTTGGCAACGGCAAGGAGAGCTATAAGGGTTACTCCTACACGTCGCCTTATCTGCGGTGTACGGTGGTCGGCACGCCGGCCAATCCGGCACCCCCATGCCGGTTCAATCCTTCGGGGGCCGTTCAAGCCGGGATTACCCCGCGTACCCGGGAAGACACCTATGAATTAACCTTCGAGGCGGCCAACGACACGGTTCGGGTTTTTGGGCGAGGAAACATCTTGGTGTTCTGCGATTCGTCCGCCAAGTACATCCCAATGGGTTCGGATTCGCCGACTCCGGCGGGCCAAGGCGTTCGGAAATACTTCGAGCCTGGCTACACGTACTTTGGGCCGGGTGGCGGGTATCCCGCAGGGAACGTCAACGACCCGATGCGGTGCGTCTCGGGCGTTGGGGCTCCGCACTACCTCAGCATGTTCCGGCCCGACACCAACAAGGCGTATGACTTTGGCACAACCGGGGACAACAAGCTTTGCAACAACTAGTCCGCATCGTGACCATGGCATTAGCCTTGGGGAGCTTTGGGCTGTTGGCGGGTTGCGACCCAGGAACGCCCAAAAGCGACACGGGTAAAGCAGCTGCCGGAGACCAAAGCGGAACATCTGCTGAGGCTTCGACAGCTGCCCAGCCGAACCGCGGGGCAGCGGCAAGGCCCGATAAATCCGAGGGGAAATAGGGCAGAGCGCACGTGGTTGGGGGCCGGGATGAGTTCCGGCCCCCTTTTTTTTGCGCCGGTTTTATGGCGTTAACCCTTCCTCTTGGCCAGAACCGTCAGGTTGCTCTCAGTTCCGGATCGCCGTGATCACCAATTCTTAGTTTCAAACAAAATGAATCGGGAAGGATCGACAAAGGGAGGCGACCTCACCTTTCACGCGGCTGACCACGGATTCGTTGGTGTGGTGGCGGAGGACTTCGGCAAACCAGGCGGCGATTTGCTTCATTTCGCCCTCTTTCATCCCGCGGGTTGTGACGGCGGGGGTGCCCAGGCGGATGCCACTGGTGACGAACGGGGATTCTGGGTCGTTGGGGATGCTGTTTTTGTTCGTCGTGATGTTGGCGTATTCGAGTGCTTCTTGGGCGAGTTTGCCCGTCACGCCGAATGGTTGCAAATCCACAAGCATCAGGTGGCTGTCGGTGCCCCCGCTGACGATACGGAACCCCTCCCCGGTGAGGGCCTCGGCAAGCGCGGTCGCATTCTTCCGGACTTGAGCCGCATAAGTCTTGAATTCCGGCTGGGCGGCTTCCAGGAAGGCGACGGCTTTTGCTGCGATCACATGGCACAAGGGCCCGCCTTGCAGGCCAGGGAAGACGGTTTTGTTGATCTTCTTAATGAATTCTGCTTCACCGAGGATCATGCCCCCGCGCGGGCCCCGGATCGACTTGTGGGTGGTGCTGGTGACCACTTGGCAATGGGGGATGGGGTTGGGGTATTCGCCGGCGGCGATGAGCCCGCTGTAGTGGGACATGTCGCACATGTGGATCGCGCCGACCTCGTCGGCGATTTGACGGATCCGGGCAAAGTCGAAGGCCCTGGAGTAGGCGGTTGCCCCGGAGACGATGATTTTCGGCTGCGAATCCCGGGCGATCCGGTGCATTTCGTCATAGTCGATGAACTCGGAGTCATCGACGCCATAGGCCGCGACGTTATAGAGTTGCCCGCTGAAATTGACGGGCGACCCATGGGTGAGGTGCCCACCGTGGGCCAGGTTCATGGCCATGAGGGTGTCACCTGGTTTGAGGAACGTGAAATAGACCGCCATATTGGCGGATGCCCCGCTATGGGGCTGCACGTTGGCCGCCTCGGCGCCATAGAGGGCGCAGACCCGTTCGATGCAGAGGTTTTCGACCTTGTCGACGACGTCGCATCCCCCGTAGTACCGCTTGCCGGGGTACCCCTCGGCATATTTGTCCGTGAAGACCGACATCATGGCCTGCCTCACTGCAAGTGAGGCGATGTTTTCGCTGGCAATGAGTTCGAGGTTTGTTTCCTGCCTCAATTCCTCTTCGTGGATGAGGGATTCGATTGCCGGATCGACTTGATTGATTGGGCGACGGTGGGGGTGCGTGGTCGGCACGGGAGCCATGACCCTATTATTGCGGATTTGGCGAGCCCCCGCCCGACCCACTGCGCTGCGTACGCGCTAATGAGATCCCGGTTGAGGCCCTGGGTGGATTACCGGGTTTTGCCCGTAGTGCTAACGGCTGGCAAGAGCGCGGGCCGATAAGTTAACCGGGCCAGGGCAATTGCGAGGGCGGATGCCTTGGCCCGCCAAGGAGGGCCCGCATGGAAATGGGCAAACAAGAACAGCAGATCAAGGAGATTCAAGAGCTACGCACCCAGCTTCAAGGCTGGAGATGGGGGCTGTTTGGCATTACCGTCCTGATCGTCGTCTCGTCGATCGGCACCGTGAACTCAGCGTTCCACGGTCTGGTTGACAAGGGGCCGAAGCAGGAAGAGTTCGTCAAAACCCTGACCGCCGAGTTGGACCGCGACGTCCGGCCGATGGTGGAAGATATGACGCAACAGACTATCCACGAAGTGCAGCCGGAAATCACGGCCGCATTTCACGACGTGAACAACCAAATGCCGGTTCTTGCGGAAGCGGCTTTGGGTGAAATCGACCAACTGCAGCAAAACCTGCCGAAGCGCAGCGAAAAGGTTTTGCGCGAAGCCTTTGTGGCGATGCTGATGAAAAAGGAAGCAAAGCTGCACGAGATGTTCCCCGAAGCCACGGATGAGCAAATCGAACGGTTGCTGACCAACCTGGCCGAAAGTGCGGGCAAAGAAGCTGGGGAAGCGGCTGTCGAACTCTTCGGCAAGCACCACGACACCCTGATCGCCATCCACAAGGATCTGGAAGTCATTTCCAACAAAGAAGCTAAGAACTTGGAAGGCGTCGACCCGAGCTGGGAAATGGGCCTTGCGGTCCTGGACGTCTTGCGGCAGGACTTGGAAAAGAACCGACCGGACAAACCGGCCCAAATGGCCAGCAAGTCCAGCGCCTTCACGTCGGCCCAGACGGTGAAAGCCACCCCGAAAGGAGACAAAAAATGAGCACCAAGAAGACCAAAACCGACGCAAACGCCGAAATGGCGATCGGCTATGTCGAACAAGAATTGGCGGCCACCAAAAAGGCCCTGCAACAAACGCAGATCTTTGGCTCGGCTTTCGTGTTCGTGGTGATGTGTTCGCTGTTCTCGATCGCCAACGGGTTTTCCAGCAACTTGGAACCCAAAACGGCGGCCAAGATCACAAAAGGGTTGGTTTCCCAGCGTTTGGATGAATTCCAACCCCAGGTCAGTGAGTATCTGAAGAAGGAGATCCCGACGCTGATCAAGGGCGTGCCCGATATGGCCAAGCAACAGTTGCCGACCATGCGCGAAAACTTGGAAGACCAGTTGGAAGGCGAAATTTCCAAACTGGCCGACCAAAGCAGCGGCGAACTGGACCGAGCTCTCGATGCATTCCTGTCTGAAAAGGAAGATGATTTCAAAACCATCATCCTGGCCGGGCAAGACAAGGAGACGACCGACGAGGTCGCCCGGTCGATGCGCGAGATGTTCGTCCAATACCTGACGGAAAACCACGGTGAAGATGAGTCGATCCAAGACAAGTTGGACCAATCGCTGGTTGCCTTGAAGGATATTGCCGCCCGCACCCACCGGATGGCTTATGCCAACGACCTGGATGCGGTGGAAATCAAAACCCGCCGGGCGGTTGCCTGCTTGTTCAGCACGGTTCGTGACAACAAAGACGCGCTGAACCTGCCGACCCAGGCTCAAGCCCAAGCGGCTACGGCTGCTGTGATCGACACAGCCAACGACTCTACTCCGCGATAACTGCTGGGAAAACCGGATCACCCTCTGGGCTGGAGGGCCGATTCGCCGACGGGCGTCGTGCCATGGATGGTGCGGCGTCCATTATCTTTTTGGGGGTGTGGGATCTATCGACAAAAATTTGATGTGGTGCCCGGAACCAAACCGTCTACTAGTGCGTCTACTAAATTGTGCAGCAAGTAGACAAAGTTCTGGTGGCGGGAGCTTTTGGGCCTTTGCAGGCTTGGGCTACGGCAACTGCCGACCAAGTTTCCCGCGAGTTCGAAATGGGTCTCGATTTTGATTTTGAAAGTTTGGGGGATGCCCGGCGGAAGATGCTGAGGATGGAGTTGGTGCGCCGCGGCTATGCCGTGGTCGGGGGCCGCCTCACCCGTTTAAAGTCATCCCAATCCGTTGCCTGACCAGGCGACCCCCGCCGATTGCCGGTCTGCAGGTAGAGTGGAACCTCAGAAGCGGAATGGAATCGCGGCTGATTTTGGGGGACGGGACGGTGATGGCCGGGCGGAGGCTCGGGGCAACCGGCGACGCGGTCGGGGAAGTTGTTTTCAACACCGGGATGACCGGCTACCAGGAAATCTTGACGGATCCTAGCTACGCCGGGCAAATCGTCGTCTTCACTTACCCACTGATCGGGAACTATGGGATCAACGAAGACGATTTTGAGTCGGATCGGATCCAAGTTGCTGGGATCGTTGTGAAGGAAGCCTGCGACCGGCCAAGCAACTGGCGGAGCCGCCGATCATTGGGCGAGCTTTTGGCCGAGCGGGGAATTCCGGCAATCCAAGGGGTGGATACCAGGGCCCTCACAAAGAAGATCCGGTCGGCTGGCGTGACCATGGGGCTCGTGACCGACCAGGCTTCCGGTGCGGCCGAACGCCTGGCCGCGGCACCGGATTACGGCGACTGCGAGTTTGTCGGGGAAGTCACGACGGTTCAGCCTTACGGGTGGGGTTTCGCCGGTAAAGAGCCGTTTGGCGAGCCAGCCGACGGGTACAAGGCGACCCTGGCCGTCCTGGATTGCGGATTGAAGTTCAACATTTTGCGGAGGTTTGCCGCTTTGGGAATCCGGAGCCAGGTCTTCCCCTGCACCGCATCGGCGGACGAAGTGATGGCCTGCAATCCCGATGGCATCCTGCTTAGCCCAGGCCCGGGCGACCCCGCCAAGCTCGGCAACGTGGTGGCCACCGCCAAGTCCCTTTTGGGTCAGAGGCCGATGTTTGGGATTTGCCTGGGGAACCAGATCCTTTGCCAAGCCGTCGGTGGGACGACGTTCAAACTCAAATTCGGGCACCGGGGGAGCAACCACCCGGTCAAGGATTTGGAAGACGGGACAGTGACGATCACGAGCCAGAACCACGGTTATGCCGTTGACCCCGATTCCCTTGATCCTCAATTGGCGGAGGTCACCCAGCTGAATGTCAACGACGGCACCGTGGAAGGGATCAGGATCAAAGGCGTCGAAGCGTCTTCGATTCAATACCATCCTGAAGCGGCCCCTGGGCCGTGGGACAGCCGCAAATATTTTGCCCGGTTCACGGGGCGGATGCTCGGCGCGCGAAAGTTGAAATTCTGACGGCGTGAGCGGGTAGGGTTCCGCTTGATGCGATCGCGAATTGCGTGGAGTATTGCCGCTGTTCTTTGTTGCGCCGCCGGTTGGGGCGATGCGGCTGATGACGCCGCCTTAAGGGCCGAAGGGTACATCCGGCCGCCCAAGATGATTGAGCAAGCGGTTTTGGCACCGTGGCACAACAACATCGGCGGGGGATCGTTGAATCCGCAAAACACGTGGTTGTTGGTGACGGTTGGCGACGGCATGCCGCCGATCGAGCGCGTCGGCACACCCCACGTCAACCTGGGCGGAACCCAGATCGACACGGTTGCCGAGCGGGATCGCAGCCTGACCATGCGATCCTCTTCGGGACTGGCCCTGATTGAACTGGCAACGCAAAAGAGGGTCGATGTCTCGTTGCCCAAGGGCGTCCGGGTGAGCGGGGCCCGGTGGTCGCCGGACGGGAGCAAGGTCGCTTTTATCGGCCTGGAAACTAGCAAATCGTCACTATACGTCGTGGAGGCTGCCTCGGGAAAAAGCAAAAAAGTATGCGACGGACTGCGCCTGACTGAAGTGACTTCATTCGATTGGTTGGCCGATTCGAAGCGGATCGTTGTGCCGTTAGCTGTGAACGGGGTCAAGATGCCAACTGCCCCGGCCATAGCCACCGGCCCAAGGGTCAGGCTCAGCGACTCAAAACCCGACCAGTTCCCGACCTATCCCGATTTGTTGAACGATCCTGACGAGATCACTTTGCTCAAGTACTACCTGACTGCGCAGATCGGGGTGGTTGACACGGATCGCGGGTCGGTCCAAAGGGTTGGAGAGCCGATGATGATTGCCGATCTCGATGCGGGTCCGGGAGCCAAGGGATTCCTCGTCCGCAAGTACGAAGGGGAGTTTTCCTACATCCGCCCGGCTTCGTCCGGCGCTCAAAAGCAAGTTCTGCTGGATGCCGCTGGAAAGGAAGTCGCCGTGATTTCCTACTCAGGCAACCGGGCGTCACCCATCAAAAAGGATGACCAGCCTCCTCAGCGGAGCGGCCTGGCTTGGCGGCCCGACGGCGCAGGATTGAGCTACGTTCGGGACGAAGAACTCCCCAAAGATTCCAAAGACAAGCCCAAAAAGCAGCTCGTGTTGTGGAAGGCACCATTTGGAAAAGATGACATCGAGGTTGTCTTCCAATCGGCCGACGCCTTCAATTTGGTTGGTTACGGGTCGGACGGCAAGTCGGTGTTCATCAGCAAGCCGGCTGGCAAGAAGACGGATTATCTCGTCTTTCAGATGGGCACGCAAGGAGACCCCAAAAAGTTCTGGGAAACAAATGCCGATGCCGATTTCTACAGTCAGCCCGGAAGCCTGATGTTCGATTCAAGGCCTGGGATTGGCCGCTTGGTCCGGCAATCCAGCGATGGCGGATCGGTCTTCCTGGCCGGGACGCAATACTTCAAGAACCCGTTGGAAGAGGCCCCGAGGCCGTTTGTAGACCGGCTCGCCCTGGACGGCTCCATGAAACCGGAGAGGATTTGGCAGAGTTCGAGCGACGTTTATGAGACTGCTGATTTGCTGGATGACGGAAAATCTTGGCTGATCAACCGCCAGAGCCCGACGCTGGTCAACCAATTGATCTGGTTGTCCGCTGGCACGGAAACCACCCTCACCAACAATCAGAATTTTGTCCCGGATGTCACCCTGGCCGAACGCAAGCGGATCAAGGTCAAGCGGGATGACGGTGTTGAATTTTGGATCGAGGCGACTTTCCCGCGTGGCATCCCGGCCGAAAACCTTCCGGCATTCATTTGGTTCTATCCGACGGAGTACACGGATCAGAAGACATACGATGAAAGTGGGAGGACGTACAACAAAAACCTGTTCCGCCGAACCGCAACGTCGACTGTCCAGCTTTTGGTGTTGGAAGGGTATGTCGTGGTCGATGCGGATTTCCCCATCACCGGGGAGATCAGCGAGGCAAACAACACGTTCCCGCACCAGCTGCGGATGAACTTTACGGCGATTGTGGACGCCCTAGCGGAGCAATGCGGGGTTGACCGCAAGCGCATGTCGATCGGCGGGCATAGCTATGGAGCATTCGGGACGGCAAATGCCCTAGTTCACACGTCGTTTTTCCGGGCTGGAATCGCCGGAGACGGGAACTATAACCGGACGTTGACGCCCTTTGGTTTCCAACGCGAAGGGCGCGACTTGTGGCGCGGCCGGGAAGTGTATGTGAACATGTCGGCGATGCTGTTTGCCAACCAGATCAACGGGGCATTGCTGATGTACCACGGGATGGAAGACCAAAATGTCGGCACGAACCCGATCAATTCGGAACGGATGTTCGCCGCGTTGGAAGCATTGGGCAAACCGTCTGCGATGTACATGTACCCCTACGAGGATCACGGCCAAATCGGCCTAGAGACGCGCTTGGACATGTGGGCGCGATGGGTGGCCTGGCTGAACAAGTGGGTGAAAAACCCCGAGCCGCCGACAACGGATGCAAAGCCGCCGGAAGGGAATCCGCCACCTAGGCCGTGATTTCTTCTGGAAAGACCGGTTCTTCTTTGTGTTCGGTTGCCCCGGCTTCGATGTCCTTGGCTTGACTCAAGGCAAACTCTTTGAGGAGGGGTTCGGCTTCGGTTTCGGCGGCTTTGCGGAGGGCATCGACCACCTCGATTCGGTGGTCGGGTAGCCATTCCACCAGGTGAAAAACGGCATGCATGGCGCTCCGCCGGCCGATTTTGCTGGGTGCGGTAAGCAGGTGGATGAGCGCCCGGGCGGCCGGTTCGTTGCAAAAGTGCCCGCCAAGGACAACCCCGGCCTTATAGACGGCGCGGCAATAGTCGTCGCCGGCTTCTCCCATGAATTGGGCGATGGCATCGACAACGGCTTGCACTTCACCTTCGCTCCGGCAAAAGGCCCGGTAGTCTTCAAGCATGTCGAGCACACACCACTGTGCCGTTCGGCGGTATGGATGGCACGTATCGGAAAGGATTTCGACGAAGGCGTCGGCAAATTGCAGTTGGCTGGCTCTTTTTTCGATTTCTGTGAGCGCGTGGTAGGCCACGTCACGGTCGCGGGCAAATAGCAAAGCGGCCAGATCCGGGCTGGAGAGCTCATTGATATAGCCGTGGAACCGGGAAGGCAACCCCAGAGCCTCGGTGATGACGTCCATCCGGTCGAGCCAGGGTCCCGCCCCCTGTTCCAGTTCTCCGAGGACGGATTGCCGCGATTGGCCCCTGGCCTCGTTCCAAAGCCCAATAACCCGCCCAAAGATCCCCTGGTCGGTTTCGGCCCATTGAACTTCGTAGGTTTCCCCCCGGAAGTCGTGGTGGGAGATCTCCTTCCAATCATCGGGGAGGACGTGAAAATCGCGGCTGACGGTGTGCGGCGGCCAACGGAACGGTTTCCGGTGCCCGGGATCGACCGCGGGCACCGGGATGCCCGACGGGTTGGCCCGTTTGATCGCCCCCCGTACCCCGGCAAGGATTTCCTGCGCCGTCGCCTCCATGTCCCCGTTTATGTTAGCTGGTTTTGCCGCTCTTGGTTTCAGAGGCCTCTTTGATCTCCTTGGCCATTTGTTTGAGGTGGAGCATGGTGATGGGATCGAGGTTGGGGTTCTGTTGGGCTTTGGCGATTTGCGCTTTGAGCCTTTCCAGCCAGTCCCCGGCAATCAGGTTGGCGTCTGTGTTCACGGAACCCGGCTTGGCATTGGCCAGGGAAACAAGGTTCGCCAAAACGTACCGCTGGAGGTCTCGCTGCAGCGCGGGGACGTTGGTGGAGGCAAACACCTTGGCAAACACCGACTGGCACAGGATGTCGAAGTGCTGAGAGAGTGTGTACCGGGGGCGGTTGCCGAGCGTTTTGAAGTCATTTTCCGCAATTGCATCCAGTTTATCGGGGGCAAGCAGCATTGCCGCCATGATCATCTGCTGGCGCGCGACGTACTCCCGCAGGGGCGCGTTGTAGTCTGCTCCCCCAGCATTGGGGTCTTGGTTGAAGCTGAACAGCACGTCTTGAGGCAGATCCATCGATGTCATTGCCAAGGTGGTGGAGCAAATCGTCCTCATGGCATCGACTTGCCGGGCTGGTGCAACTGGGATCAACGTCGGCTTTTCATCGATATCCCCTTTGAGGTTCCGCCTGAATTCGAAGCCCCCAACCACCCGGGCCGCCATCGCGGCATCGCGGAAACCGGCCCGGATCGTCCTGAGAATCAGGGAGTTGCGGCGGGAATACGACTCTCCGGTCTGGGTGGCCGAATTGATCGCATAGCGGCGGAGCAGGGCATCGCCCTTCTGCTGAACCTTGAGGTACTCCAAGATATCCGAACCGAGATCCCAGCGGACGCTGAGCGGGTTCATCCCGTCGGCATCTTCATCGGTCAGGTAGAGCAACCCGGGCTCGCCATACCGGTTGGCGATTTGGTTCAGGAAATACGGCTCTTGTTTGGTTGCGACACCCAGCGGGGAATACCCGTATTGGATCGCCCAAAGGTCGTACGGCCCGACGGTAGGGTTGTAATAGCCTTTGTGGCCGGCCAACACCGCCTGGGTGTTGAGGCCAACATAATCCATCACGCTTGCCGCCACCCCGGTTTTGGCGATGGAGTCGTAATCGGCGAGTTCTGCTTGTGTTTTGTAGGTCGAAGCGGCAAAGTTGTGACGCAATCCCAGGCAGTGCCCGACTTCATGGGCGACGAGGTCGGCAACCATAATGCGGACATATTCGTGGGCGTCGACAGGGATGCCTTTGGCTTCCATCAGGGCATATCCGTAAGCCGCCCGTTCCGCGAGTCCGCTGGCGTGGTCGCAACCGATTCGCCTAAACCCGTTTGTCGCCATCGGCTTGTCGATGAATTGGCGTAACAGGGTTTGCCTCCCGTCTTCGTCGAACCAAGGCTGGCGCATTGTGCGGCCTGCAACTTCTTCTTTGAATTCAGTGAAGGCGCTGGCCGGGTAGTTGGCGTCGACGGTCACGGCGGCGTTCATGATTTCGCCGGTGATCGGGTCAGGTCGGAACCAGGCGACGGCATAGGCGCTGCTCTCGCTCATGATCCAGCGGACCAGGTTGTACCGTCCGTCGGCATGGTCGTAGGTGGCATCTTTTGGCGCGTCTTGGACTTGGATCGCGTTTTTGAACCCAATCGCTTCAAAGGCCTTGTTCCAATAGAGGATCCCATCGCGGACGCCAGGTCGGTACTCCTCGGGAATCGACGGGTCGAGGATCCAGACGATTGGTTTGACGGGTTCGCTGACCGCGGCCTTGGGATCCTTCTTCTCCAAATGGAACCGTTGGATCAGGCGGGTGGTGCGGTCCGTGCCGTTGAATTTGTCGACGTCGAAATAGTCAGTAGTGAAGTATCCGACCCGGGGGTCAGCAAGCCGGGGTTGGTATCCGTGCTCCTTACGGAACCAGATGTTGGTGCTGACTGTGAGGGGAAGGCTGCGTTTGTCGGCGAGTGGCGGGCCCGAACTCCCCAGAAGGGCCGCAAGGAGGGCCTGGAGCCCTTCGTCGCCGCCGATCCCCGAACTCTTGTAGTGGACGTTGTATTCGACAACCGAGTTTTCCGGAAAGCAAGCGACCCTTTCCACGGAGTAATTCTGCTTATCGGGGCTGTAGCCCGCCCCAACGGTCGCGGAAATCGCCTGCTTGAGCCCGACCACCTCACCTTGGAACAACTCGGTGGCGTTGATCAGGATCAAGTGTTTGACTGGGTGGGTGGCCTCGATCGAGTAGTTGTCGATGATCGCATCGGTGAACGCCCGGCCGCTGGCGATGCCGAGCGGATCTGCCGGGTCAAACCGGTAGCCGAGGTTCGGCTTGACGAGTTGGATGTCGCCTTGTGGGCCTTTGCGGAACCTAAAGACATCTAGGTGTTCTTGGTTGATCGGGTCGCCGGCTTGCAAACCGTCGGATCCGATCCCCCGGTTGACCGTGGCCTGGAGGCAAAAGAGCTTGTCCAACTTGTCTTCGGGCAGTTCGATCAGGAGTTCTTGCTTCCGCTGATAGATGGTGAAATCGCCTTCAAATTTGGGGAGGTCTTTGATTTTCTCCTCGTACTTCTTGATTTCCTTCTCTTCTTCGGTCAGCTGCTTTTCTTGGGCCGGCTTTTCGGCGGGCTTTTCTTCCTGGGCAAAGGAAGGGATGGGTGCGGCAGCCAGGGTGAGGAGGATGGCGAAGGCGAATACGCGGCGCATAAACGCCTTATTGTGCCTGAATCGCTCTGGCAAAAAAGCAGGTGCCCCCCGGTTTTGCGCCAGGGGGCACCTTTTCAAGACTTTCTTGGTTCAGTTGGCTTTAGTGCTGGGCTCGTCGTCGTTGCCCATTTCTTCAAAGCTGCGTTTACCTTCGTCAATTCCTTTTTTGAACTCACCCATACCCCGGCCGAGTCCGCGCATCAGGCTCGGGATTTTGGCTCCACCAAAGAAGATCAAGATGATGACCCCGATGATGATCAGTTCTTGGGTTCCCAAGAAGGCCAGGCTGTTGAGGAGGATGGTCATTGTGATTTTTGCCGCCGCCTGTTAATTATACGGCGGTTTGTCCATGGTTCTTGACGTTGGGCCCCCTTAGAAGTTCGCCATCAATTGTTGGTCTCGATGTTTACGCGCTTGGTTTTGCCTCTTTTATCGGTCACGACCATTTGTCCCTCAAGGTCCATCTCATACCATCCGCGCGGCTCTCCCATCATGCGGGGAGAGTCTTTGAAGTCCCGGGCGACGAACTTTTCTGTGATGTTGCGGCCGGTGGAGGTGGTTTCAAAGAACACGATGACCTTGCTGGGATCAGAGAAATCTGTGCGTTTTTTGCCCGCGACATCTGGGTTGAAGGCGATGTTGGTTTTTGGGCTGGTCTTTGAATTGCAAGACAACTCCGCTTTGATGTCGGCCATGTCGGCAAAGCCCTTCATCGGTCCAGGGACATCTTGCATATCTTTGACATGATCCTTGTAATGCTTTTCATAGTAGGGTGCTAAATCGTCTTGCCACTTGTCTGCGCTGGGGTAGGTCCCTTTGTCGGCGACATAGTCTTTCAGGCTCCGATCAAGCGTGTCGAGGGTGAAGATGCAGGGGGTGAGATCCTTGACCTGACCCATCACGGCAAATGTCATGGCACCGAATGCAATGATCCCCACGCAGCAGAAAGCGGCGAAGGCGACCAGAATCCAGACTAGGGGGTTGGTGCCTTGCCTACGGGGGGCCATACCGGGAGGGGCCGCATACGTCATGGTAATGGACTATACCGGCTTAGGCTAGACTCGGGTTGCAATGGCAAGCTCTGAAAGAGGGTCTGAGGGGGGGCGACCGCCTTCGGTGGATGCATTGGCGCGGACGGTGAACAACGACCCCGCCCTGCACCCCTACGCGGTGCGCGCCGCACGTCTGGCAATTGCCGGTGGCGGAGCCCAAGAGACGGCATCGAGCCACTTTGCCGATGGGGTTGGGCCGAGCCTCAAACCGGTCATCAACATGAGCGGCGTGGTTCTGCACACCGGACTCGGGAGGGCCCGGCTCGCCAAACGGGCGGTTGAAGCGGCTCTGGCGGTTGCCGGTGCGCATGCGGCAGTTGAATTCAACCTGGAATCGGGCGAGCGAGGGGATCGGCAAGACCATGTCAAATGGCTTTTGCAAGAGTTGACGGGGGCTGAGGACGCCTTGGTCGTCAACAACTGTGCGGCGTCGGTCGTCCTTGCCCTCGCGGCGGTTTGCGCTGGTTCGCCCGTTTTGCTTTCGCGAGGACAGATGGTGGAAATCGGCGGGCAGTTCCGGATGCCGGACATCATTGAAATGAGCGGATGCCGGTTGGAAGGCGTGGGTTGCACCAACCGCACACACCTGTCCGATTTTGCCCGGGCGATGGGGGAAGGGTCGGGCGCCATCCTGCGCTGCCACCAAAGCAATTTCGCCCAAATCGGGTTTGTCTCGCAGCCTGAAGCCAAAGACCTCGCAGATTTGGCGCACCAAGCCGGTTGGCAGTTCATAGACGACCTTGGCAGCGGATGTCTGGTGGACACGACGCGCTACGGGTTGCCCAAAGAGCGGACAATTCGCGAGGCCGTCGCCGACGGAGCGGACCTTGTCTTGGCCAGCGGGGACAAACTCTTGGGCGGGCCACAAGCCGGGCTGATCGTCGGCAAGAGCGATTTTGTGGCGCAATGCAAGCGGCACCCTTTGGCGCGGGCGTTCCGCGTCGACAAGCTGACCCTGGCCGGGCTTGAAGCAACGCTCAGGCTCTATTTTGAGGGAAGCGAGCATGAGATCCCGGTCTGGGAGAGCTGCAGCCGAGAATTGGCTTCCATCAGGCGGGACTGCCAGAGGCTGAAAAGCGCATGGGGGGTGGGGGAGGTGCGAGAAGGCGTCACCGAACTCGGCGGGGGTTCGTTCCCCGGTGTGGGGATCCCAACCTGGCGGCTCGGGTTGGGGACGGGGGACGCCGCACTAGCGGCAAAGCTCAGGGGTCGAGGATTGGTTGGCCGAATAGAATGCGGGCAGATCTGGCTGGATCCTCGCACCGCCAACAAACGCGAAACTGCCGAGGCCCGACGGATTCTCGCAGCAATCCGGGAGAATGGGGCATGACCTTTGACATCGAACGGGCCGAGGGCGAACGGATGAAATCGCTGGGTGCCGAAAACCCCGTTTGGCTGCGGTATGTCCGGATCCGCGATTGGACGCTCAAACTGGGGAAGGCCATGGGGGCCGCACCGGAAGAAGAATCTGGCTGGGCCACCTTTGTCTTAGTCATGGAGGCATTTCCGGGCGACCCGGAACCCGCCGACCGGGAACTGGAGGAGCAGGCAAAAGCCTATTTGAGGGACTGGATGGCGCGGGGAAAAGACGAACTTCTGGACGCCCACGAAGCCGTGCTCCTGCTCGATGAGTTGATGGAACAAGAACGGATCCCGGCCGACGAGGCGTTGGATCGGATGGGCAATCTCAAGGAATTGCCCTTTTCCGATGAGGTCATGGCGGCGCTGATCGCGGTTGTCCCCCAACCCGAGCCCGATGTCAGCAACCTAGAAGGCGATGTGCTTGGCGAATCCGAAAGCTGAGCTCTTGCGGGAGTTGGCTGCGGCATCGCCAAACCGGTCAGAGATCGATGCTGTCCAAGCCTTTATTGTGGTGGCCGGCGACCATTTGGGGCTTACGGAAGAGGTTTTGTGGAGCTGGCGGTTCGGCGTCGTTTGGCAGCTGGGCGGCCAGCCGCAGGCGCTGGCCCGAGGAGCGGAATCGATCCTGGAACCGGATCTGTACCGGGAAGTCTCGGCATGTGCCGGCGCTTGGCGGCAAGGCAAGGCACCGAGTATGGCCGTCGCCGGCCGGCCAGAAATCCTTGCCGCCTGGGAATACGCCCAATCCGTGGTGATTCCTATGGAACTAGACTAACTGAGCCAATCGGTTGCCGCGGATTCCCCGGCGACCCAGCCGGTCGCCCACGCTGCTTGGAGGTTGTAGCCTCCCACTGGCCCCGCGATGTCCAAGACTTCGCCAGCCAGGTAAAGCCCCGCGACGACATGAGACCTCATCGTCGCCGGATCCACCTCGTCGAGGCTGACCCCTCCGGAGACGACTTCGCCCTTGTCCAGCACGACATCGGCCACTTCTCCGATCCGCCAGCTTTTGAGGACGATGGCCAAGATGTTGAGTTGTTTTTTGGCCGTGGATTGGAACTTGGCCTGATCATCGATCCCAGCCGATTGGAGCAAGAAGGGAACCACCGATTTGGGCGCAAGCGTTTCGAGATACGCGGCGACCAACCGGTTAGAATGCCGGGACTTGATGTCGGCGAGGCTGGATTGGACCTGGTCGAGGTGGGAGTCGGGAAGAAGGTCGACTTCGATGCGGATGGGGCCGTGCGCCCAGTTGTCCGCGACTTCGCGGCTGATTCCCAGGGCACAAGGGCCACTCACGCCGTGGTGGGTGAATAACAAGTCCCCCCTCCACTTGGCGATGATTTTTCCATTGGCCAGCGCGGCCCTTGTCACAACATCCCTCAGGGCGACGCCTGGAGTTGCCTGAACCCTTCCGGGCCGCAGATCCATTGGAGCGAGCGCGGCGCGGATGGGGACAACCGTGTGGCCGAGGGTGGCCGCCCAACTATAGCCGTCGCCGGTCGTCCCAGATTTGGGATAGCTGCTGCCGCCGGTGCACAGGATGACATGAGAGGATTCTATCGGCCCATCCGCCGTCTGGATCCCCGTCGCCACTCCATTTTGGGCAAGGATCGCTGAGATCGGGGTTTCGAGCCTCACTTCGACTTCGGCGTCTTGGAGGTAACTGGTCAAGATGCGGACAACGTCCTTTGCGTTCTGGTCAACGGGGAAGATCCGTCCGTCTTCACGAGTGTAAACCCGGAGCCCGCGGTGGGTCAGCATGCCGACAATTTTGGTGTTGGGAAAGCGGTGGCATGCCGTCCGGATGAATTCCGCCTCGTTATTGCGGAAAGCCTTAAGCACTTGGGTTATGGGCCCATCGTGGGTGATGTTGCATTTGCCGCCGCCGGAGATCGTGATTTTGGTGCCGAGACGATCGGTTTTTTCGAAGAGGGTCACCTTGGCGCCAAGTGTGGCGGCGCGGTATGCGGCCAGGATCCCGGCGGCCCCTCCACCGATCACGGTTACAGGCGGTTTCACGCCTTAAAGCTCGTACTTGGTCTTTTTGGCCACGGCAACCGTGCCGCCGTCTTCTTGACGTTGAAGTTGAAGTTCCAAGAAGTCGTACAGTTTGTTGACATGGGGCACCAGGGCAAAGAAGACGACGCAGGCCAACGCCACTGTCCCGATCGCATAGACCCACCAAGCCCCGGAGATGGCCCAGGCGGCCACGCCGGCCAGGGCGGACATGTCGAACAGGGCCCCCGTCAAGAGGATTTTGCCTTTCACATCGTCGGATTTGAAGTCGTTGTGGTCTTGAAGGCTCCCGATGAGCGGCTTGATGCCAATGGCGGCGCCGAGGCCTATGAACACCACCGATGCCCCGAAGAGGAAGAGCGGGAGGGTGAGATCAGGCGCCTTGCTCCCAACGGCCTGGTTGATCAGGGGACAAGCCAAACCCAGCCCGATAATAGGGATGAGGAACCAATAGGCGATGAGGACCATGTTCTTGCGCTGGTCGGAATAGGGGGAGGGTTTTTTGGCCATTGTCTTGCGGGTACCGGCAAGGCGATTTTATCCCAGGATGGGCAAGGAAGTTGCAGGGAGACGTGGGAGTCCGGACTGTTGGTGGGTGGAAAAAGACAAGAGTGGTAAAGAACAGACATTTAGGTTGAAATATTTGGCAAAAGTCTGTAAGATTTCTTCGTCATGGTCGCGAAACTCCTTGTAACCGCCTTGCTGTCGGCCTCGTTGCCGGGTTCCTATGTCGATCCGGGAGGGGCGTTTGCCTGCGCGGTTCCGCAGGGGTGGACGGCTCAGCGTACCGATCTCGGCGACGGCCTTGCCCTGACCGAGTTCGCCGACCATAACGACGAGAAGTCCGCGAACGTTACCGTCTTCGTCCAAAGCGCGGGGGGCGACATCCCATCCAGCCAATATGCGGCGGTGAACGACGCGTTTTTAGGATTTATCGTCGAATCGTTGCAAGGAGAGGGGACGGTGACCAACCAAAAGCGGTCGGAAGTAACGTTCGACGGGCGCAAGTGCGCGCTCATGGACTTGGGTTTTACCGACGACGAAGGAGTCAAGTTGACGGGCCGGATCACTGTCGCTATCGGGAAACGCAATGCCGTTGCTGTAATCACCTCGTGGCGGAATGGCGACGACAAGGGCAAAGCCCTGGCCATAGGGCTGGAATCGACAGTTAAAATCGAATCAAAGACCCCGGGAAGTGGGGGATCCGGCTTGTTCAACAAGGATTCACTGGCGGCAGCCACGGGCCAAATGAAGTCGAATTTCGCCCGGAAACCGATGGGCACCGTGATTGCGCAAGGCGAACCACCCCTCACCTACGGGAGCGTCGCCAATTTTGTGACGGTGATCGAGATCCTCTTTGACATCCAGTTGACGGAATCGGAGTTTGCCGCAACTCAGCAACGGTTCATCGAATACTACAATTTGGCCGATGGGGAAGGAAAAAGGATTCTGGCCGAGCAGGGGGCCAGCCTGCTAAAGACGTTGACCACCGGGACGGCAGAGGAGCGCGAACAGAGCCGCCAAGAAGGCAAGGCCGTGTTTGAAAACGCGTTCAAAAACGGAGCCGAAATGGGAATCGGCTACGCCCAAGTGATGTGGGATGCCATCTCCCGCCGGTCGAACGCCATTGCGCAAGCCAAGGGTCAGCCGGCCAAAGACGGCTGGGATCGCGAAATCAGCGAGGGCGACATCGACGCGACAATGGAGATGCTGATATTCATGTGGGTGGGGGCAGGCAGACCGACGGAGGAAGTGACGGCGGAAAATGTTATGGCGATCCGCGGGATGATCCTGCAGAACCTGGCGACGATGGATCCACAGCTTCAAATGCTGATTGCCAACGCACCCAAGATATACGCCGGTTTGCGTCAAAAATGGGCGGCAGGGAGCTTGGAAACCCGGTACGCCATGGCCCAACAGTTCGAAGCGGCTTTGACGGAGTGGGGGATCGGGTCTACGGGGTTCGAGCAGTCTGGCGGCGGGGGAGGATCGGGTAGTGGCAGCAGCATGAATGCGGAAATCGCGATGAACACCGCCTGGAACTCCGCCAAAACCTGGACAACGACTTCCGGCGGCTAGTTTGACTGCTGCCGGAGCCAGTTGATCCGGGCTTGCCGGGATTTAGGCGAATCCAATGTGAACGACCGCGCGTCGCCGAGTTGCCCTTGGATGAACGCCTGGGTTTCGGCGGCGCGCCGTGCAATCAAGTCTTTGTCCCCCGCCCACGCGGTGTAGACGACTTCCTGGTTGGGTTCGTCATAAGCCCACTCGCCGATCAGCCGTCCCCGGTCGAAAATGCCGTGGTTGCTCAGATCGGTCAAACTGCCGCCGGAAACCGGCTTGCCGTCGCCCATCATGTCGCGGTTCTTGTCTTCTTGGTCCAAGTGCAGGGTCAAGTTCCGCGTGAGCAGGATCAGATTGTCGAGACTGGTGAGGAAATGGGGGTTTGAGTGCGAGCTAGCCTCGAGCTGGCCCATCGCGTCAAGATGGGTTTGAAAGGCGAAGTATCCGGGCTGCCATTCCACCAAGTTGTTGGATTCCATCGCCGCTTTGGCATCCCGCTTTGAAAAGCCGGTGAACCAGGCGAATTCTTCAAGTGTGGCGGGGCCGATCCAATCAAAGTAGAGGCTTGCGACTTTGGCTTGGAGCCCACGTTTGTCGAGATCGAAACCAGCGAGGGGGTTTTCTTCCCACAGTGCGTAGGAATACCGATCGTTATCGAGACGGCCATCGGCGGGGATGCGCCGGATTTTGCCTTCGATCTGGAGGCGTCGGATTGCTCCAGGGAGATCCGTGGTGATGCCGTATCTTTTGCCTTCGGGAGTGTAGCTTTTCACTCGGCCGCCAAGGGCTTCTTTGAGCTGGCGGGGATCGGCAGGTCCGTCGGCGAGGGCGTCCAGCACTGCTGCTTTGAGCGATTCGATCTGCTCCCAGGTAAAGCCGAGCTTTCTTTCGCCAGTTTCCATTTTGGGTTCGTCCGCCGGGTGTTGCGCAAGAGCCAAGGCGATGGCGAAGTGCGGGCGGGGGACGATGTAGGTGCAGGCGCGGGCGGCGGGGAGTTCCAGGATCTCAAGGTTGGAGACCGCCTGGTCGGTCTGCGTGCGTGAAAGACCGGCCCGACTCCTGAAATGAAAATAGGGGGTGCATGACCCGACGCCCCGAATCCAGCCTTGTTGGATGAGGTGGGGTTCGGCGGCGGCAGCGCTCTCGGCCATGGAGTATCCATCCAAGCCTTGCAAAGCCGACCTGAATGCCCGGAGTCGTTCAGATGCGGTCACTTGGCTTCAATCGGGATGCCGTACTCAGCTCCGACGGCAAAAATGTGGTCGTCCTTGTTGACGAGCTTGACGGTATGGGAATCGGCTTCACCCACCGGGATCACGCCCTCCCACACCGGGGAAGTAGTTTCGCGGTGGTAAACGACGTACTTCACCCCGGGAGATGCTTTCCACGTGATGGTCGTGTCGTGGGTTTGATCTCGCTTGACCATGGGTTCGGCGGGGGGGTCATTGGCATTGGCCAGCGAAGCCATGACGGCGAGATTGGCGGACGCAACTCGTGCCAGATATTCAAAGTCCATGAATTCGACCCGGTCATCGGGCGTGTGTTGACGTGTGAATTCTTCGTGGACTTCGATGAATCGGACGGCGCTGAACCCATTAGAGGCGAATGGTGTGTGGTCGCCCCCGCGGCCAAACCGGTCGCGCCGGAAGACGAGTTTGGCGCGGAAATCCTTTTGGGTTTCCCGGATAACGAGTTCGGCAAACCGGGCAAGCTCACGCGAATTGTGGGTGTCGGCTTCTTCGCTAAAGATGCGTACCCGTCCCTCATCCTTTTGACCGCTGAGGTTGGACGAGGATCCCACGGTGTCGTTGTTGAGGACGGCATCGATTTTCCAACCGTCCTTCTTGGCCCGGGCGGCCATGTCCGCCGATCCCAGTAGGCCTTGCTCTTCGCCGGAAAAGGCAATGAAGCAGAGCGTGTTCAGATAAGTTGAGTTGGCGAAAACTCTTGCCAGTTCGGCGGCGACGGCCACCCCACTGGCGTCGTCGTTGGCCCCCGGTGCCGGCCCTTCGCCCGGCTTGATTTGCAGGTTAAGGCTATCGATATGCCCTCCGATCAAGATCCGGTTTTCTCGCCGACCGGTCAGGGTGGCGAGAACTTGGGTGCCAGGCATGTCTTCTGGCACGCGCCGCCCTTTGGGGAGCGTGTATTCCCAAAGTTGGACATCCAGGCTTTTGTAGGGCTCCAGTTTGTTGGCAAGGGCCTCACAGGCTGGCCGGAGCCCATCGGATACCGAATTACGGGTGGGGAACGCGGCCAGCATCTCCACCGTGGCACGCAAGTGCTTGGGGTCGGGTTGGTCCAAATCCCGCACGATGTCAAAAAAGTCCATGGAGCTAATTTGGCACAGTCCGAGTACGATGGATGCGTGGCGGCGGCAGATTTTTATTCCGAGAACGGGTACTGGGTGGCCCCGGGATTGTTCGGCGGGGACGAGGTGGCTTTGCTGGGCAACCATTTTATGGAAATGAATGCCCAGCAATCGGGTTACCGGGAGGCTGACGGCCACAACGACGACCCATTGCAAAGGTTCCCGCGGCAGATGATGCCGCACCGGTGGGATGAGCGGAGTTTGGGTTGGCTTTTGGATCCCCGGTTAGACCGGGTTTTCCGGGACATCCTCGGGGCATCGCCGATTGCTGTCCAGACCATGTTCTATTACAAGCCGCCGGGGGCGCGGGGCCAGGCCTTGCACCAAGATAACTTCTACCTCCTTGCGCAGCCGGGCAGCTGTTGCGCCGCCTGGATGGCGGTGGATCCTTGCGACGAGGCAAACGGGTGTTTGCAGGTGGTTCCCGGAAGCCATGTGCTGCCCAACCTTTGCACGGTTGAAGCGGATCAAGGGGAAAGCTTCACGGATGTCACGGTGCCAATCCCTCCCGGGATGGAGGCCGTGCCGGTGGTGATGTCGCCGGGCGATGTGCTGTTTTTTCACGGCCAATTGATCCATGGGAGCCTTCCGAACCGCACGCACGACCGGTTCCGGAGGTGCTTGATTGGGCACTATGTGACAGCGGAGGCAACCGAAGTCAGCCGCTTTTACCACCCCTGTTTGCGCATGGATGGCACTGTCGCCGAACTCGAGGAAGCCGTCGGCGGGGGCGAATGTGGACGGTTTGAGGGCGAAGAACTCCACTTGGAATGCCTGCAAAGCCCCTCGCCAGCGCATGAATGACTGGGACGCTGACGATTTTTGTCCGGAAATGCAGTATTTTCTTAGGGTAGGAACGGATTATTGATAGGCAAGCGAATGGTCAAGCGGCTGATGCAAGCCGCCGAGTACGTCCGGGTCGAAGCAGGCTCGGGCGTCTTTTTGATGGCCGCGGCTTTTTTGGCGATGGTCGCGGCCAATTCGCCACTTGTCGGTTGGTATAAGGGGCTCACACATGCCCATGTGGGCCCCATCGACCTCCATCTGCTGGTCAACGATGGGCTGATGGCCATTTTCTTCCTGGTCGTTGGCTTAGAGATCAAGCGTGAAATTTTCGAGGGGGAGCTCTCCAGTATGAAAAGGGCCCTCCTGCCGGGTTTGGCGGCCGTCGGGGGGATGCTTGTCCCCGCATTGATCTATGTTGCTTTCAACCTTGGTGAAGGCGGCTACATCAGGGGATGGGCGGTTCCGACGGCAACCGACATCGCGTTCAGCCTGGGGATCCTTTCGTTGTTTGGCAACAAGGTGCCGATTTCCTTGAAGATCTTCTTGACGGCGTTGGCCATCATCGATGACCTTTTGGCGGTCTTGGCGATTGCCGCGTTCTACACATCCCAGATTTCATGGATTCATTTGGGGCTCGCGTTCTTGATTTTGGGCGTACTGGCGTTTTTGGCTTACCGGGGAGTGAAAAGCTTGTGGGTGTTCCTGCTACCCGGATTGCCATTGCTGTATCTGGTTTACCAATCGGGGGTCCATGCCACGATTGCCGGCGTACTGCTGGCCATGGTCATTCCGCTCCGAAGCCGGAATGACGATGAAGATTCGCCTCTGGTCCAGTTGGAACATGCGCTCCACACTCCCGTGGCCTATGGGGTTTTGCCGATTTTCGCGTTTTTCAATTCTGGGGTGCCGGTGACCGGGCTGCGTCCGGCGGACTTTCAGGAGCCGGTCACCCTGGGGGTTTTGTTGGGGCTGTTCGTTGGCAAGCAGGTGGGCGTGTTTGCCCTGTGTTGGGCTCTGATTAAAGCCAAAGTTGCGGAGTTGCCCCAACATGTGAGTTGGGGGCAATTTTATGGGATTAGTGCGCTGACGGGGGTCGGGTTCACGATGAGCCTCTTCATCGGCGGGTTGGCCTATTCGGATGAGCACACGAAGGAACTGGCCAAAGTCGGGGTGATAGGTGGGAGCCTGCTTTCGGCGTTGTTGGCGGCGACTCTCTTTTATGTTTTCCGGGACAGCGAGCCGGACTAGAGCCCCAAATCGGCCATCCATACAGAGGATCCTGCTTGGGCCGCGGCAATTTTTGCGAGTTTCCGATCCCCTTTGTTCTTGATTGCCGGGACGGGGTCAGGGAAGAGTCCCCAGTTGATGTTCATTGGGGCGAACTCCCGTTCGGTATCGGCATCGCTGAGATGATCGATCAGTGATCCGTAGGCACAGGCACGGGGTGGGAGCAATGGTTCCAAGCCATGGGCGCGGCGGATCAACGTGTGGGCGACAAAGATCCCCATTGCCGCCGATTCGACGTATCCTTCAACGCCTGTGATCTGCCCGGCCAAGAATAGCCCTGGGCGATCCTTGAACTCGAGCCAGGGGGTCAGGGTCTGCGGCGAATCGACGTAGGTGTTGCGATGGATCACGCCCATGCGGACGAACTCGGCGTTTTGAAGCCCAGGCACCATGCGCAGGACTTCGAGCTGGGGCCCCCACTTCATCCGGGTTTGGCAAGCCACCAGCGAATAAAGTGTCTTTTCACGATTTTCTGGCCGTAATTGCAGGGCAGCCCACGGGCGCCGCCCGGTTCGGGGATCGCGGAGTCCTACTGGTTTGAAGTTGCCGAATCGCAGGGAATCATGGCCCTTGCTGGCGATCTCCTCGATGGGCTTGCACCCCTCAAAGTATTTCGGGTCTTCGAAATCCTTGAGGGGAACCCGTTCGGCCGCAACGAGGGCGGTGACAAAGGCGTCGTATTCTTCTTTGTTGAAAGGGCAGTTGAGGTAGTCGTCGCCGCCGCCTTTGTCATACCGGCTCTGGGCAAAGACGATGTCGCGGTCGAGGGTGGAGGCATCGACCGTGGGGGCGACGGCATCGTAAAAGTACAGGTGTTCGCGGCCCGTCAAGTCGGCGATCCACCGGCCCAACCCCTCACTGGTGAGGGGTCCGGTGGCGATCACCAAAGGTTCTCCTTTAGCCAAGGTGCTTTCTGCCATCTCCGGCAAAAAAACCTCGCGTTTGACCGTGATCTTGGGATGGCGCTCAATTGTTTGGGTGACCGCTTGGGCAAATTTTTCTCGATCCACGCAAAGGGCCGACCCTCCGGGCACCGAATGTTCTTCGGCCAAGGGGATCAGCAGCGACCCGAGGGCGCGCATCTCCGCTTTGAGTTGGCCGGCGGGAGTGGAAGGGTCTTGGGATTTGAAGCTGTTGCTGCAAACCAACTCGGCAAACTGATCCGACTTGTGGGCCGGCGTGCTTTGCACGCCGCGCATTTCGTAGAGAGTCACATCAAGCCCGGCCTGGGCGCAAACAAACGCGCATTCCGAACCGGCCATTCCGGCGCCGACGATGTGAACCATGGCCTCCTATTGTGGCGGGTCAGGGATCGGGGCTCATTTCCATCCCCACATCGGCTTGAACGTGAATCCGCGTGCAAGAGGAACTTGGTTGAAGGCATTGGGTCCCGATTCCGCGACCCCGGGCGCCGCGACTGAGCGTGCCGACGGCCACAGGCGACCGAATTCTGTGAGCTGGATATATGTTCCACGGTTGCTATAGGGCACCGTTTCAGAACCTCCGTACCGCAACACCGGTGCCCGGTAAGCCCATGCCGAAAGGTCTTTGCCCCGGGATTCGTTGAGGGAATCCAGAGCTTTGCCAAGGGCGGTGAAGATTACGGCCGATTTTTGGCGACCAGCTAGATAGTCGATCTTGGTTTTGCCGTCCAAAGCCGCGACCATCACATCCGGCTGGAGGATTTGGTTGAACAGGGCGTCCGATGTGAAGTTCCCGAATATGTCGAGGAAGAGCTCACGCCGGAGTTGGTCCACCGCTGCGTAAAACACCGTCGGCGGGATTTCCCCCTCAAGGTTTTTGCCTTTGTATCCGGCCAACTGCCGCAATCCGGGGGCATCGTTCATGTCGGGGCCGGTGATCACAGACTTGAACCGCTCGGCAAAGGCGTCGGCGGTCATCTCGTCTTGCGTGGCGTTGGATTTGACGATGTTCGCCACATCTTGGGCCGATAGTTTCTCCTGACCGAGGTTTTGACGGATGTTGGTGACCCGGAAGTATTTGCCCCAAACGGGAGTGTCGCCGTTGGGCCACCAGGCTACCGGTTTGTTGTTCCAATTGGTTATTAGCCCAGATTCGGGATTGTCGCACCTGGGCATTTGGTAAGGCTCAACAAACCCTTGCCACTGGTTTGCCGGCGTGTCGATGGTCGGCAGCCGGGGGTCAACCCCCTTGGCCCGGATCGGCACCCGGCCGCAATATCGGTAACCGATATCCCCTTTGGCGGTGGCGAAGAACAGGTTGAAACTCACGGGGACCGTGGCAGCGAAGGCGGTGAAATCGGCCGGTTCCTTGGCGGTGTAAAGGTCGAACACGGCCGACGTCGCCTGGATTTCGCGCTTCCAAAACGCCGAGTTGAGCGAATAGACCGCTTTGCTTCCCGTGGATTTAAGGAGGACGGGCCCAAAAACTGTCCGCAGTTGGGTGACTTCTTTGTCGGGTTGGCCCTTGACCTTGAGCGTGAAACTGACTTTTTCGAATGGGGTTTCTTGCCCGTTGTGGGTGTAGGTGTCGGCATTTGCCAGGGGGGAGACAAAGATGTCTTCCAAATCGGCGACCCCAGAAGTGAAGCCCCATGCGGCGTTGGGCGAGTATCCGATGATGACCCCGGGAATTCCGGGCACGTCCATCCCGGCAACTTTGAGGTCGGGGGTGTCGATGGCGACTTCGTGGACGATGCTCGGGGTGGCGTGGCCCATTTGGGGTGCCGACATGATCATCGCTTGTCCCGTCAACGACCGACGGGGGCTGACAACGACAGCGTAGCTTCCGGATTTGAACGGGACAGAGTTCGCTTCGGCGACAATTTTTTGGTCTTCCATGCTGGCAAGGCGGATAGCCCCGGCCAATTCGAGGAGGTTGGTGGGGGGCAGTGCCTTCAGGTGCGCTTCGCTCTCCTCTCGTGAGAAATCGAAAATCTTTGGCGGGAAGGCGACAAGGTCGTCCCGCTTGGCAACCGTGGTAGGGGAGTCGGGGTTGTTGGCCCAAGCTAGGTCGTCCAGGGCATCCAAAACGCGGTCTTTGATGGCAGGACGGGTTCTTAGATATTGGACCATGGCGTAGTTGCGCAGTTCACCCGCACCACCCTGGCCAAACTGGCGGCTTAGGTTGACCATGATCGCGGCGGTGTCGGTCATGGTCCATGGCCTGGGTTGGAACCCGTTCGCTTGGTAACCCTCTGGGAGGGTGCCTTCGGCTGTCCGCTTGTCGATCGTGTCGTTGATACCGGCAACATAGGCCCGCCAAGCTTCCTGGATGGGCTGCGGGACGGAACCGACCATCACATCGTATTCATCGGCGGTGTACTGTTTGGCCAGCGTGGCCCGGTCACTGGCTTCATAGGCGGGTCCGAGCACCTCCGCCATTTGGCCGAGGCTGGTTCGGCGGGACATTTCCAGCTGCCATAGGCGGTCTTCGGCAACTGCCCTCCCCATCAATCGAAAAGCGTCCACCGTCGATCCCGCATGGATCATGGGGACGCCGAAACCGTCCCGGATGACCGTTGCGGATTGGAAGGCGAATGCGGCGATTCCCAGCGCAAGCATGCCTGGGTTTTACCAGCCGCGAGCATTCACGGGAGGCGGCGGTTTGAACCGGGCAACGATTTGTCACCTCCGGTGAACCGGTAAACCACGTAGAGGATGCCCAAAACGACGGCCGCGGGGATGGCCAACTTCACCAACAACCCCAGCAAACCCAGGGCAAGCCCGCCGACCAACTTGATGCCGATGAATGCCCCGATGACCACGGCGATTGCGATGAAAATGGTTTTGGCGACGGAGTTTCTGTTCATGGTGCGACCCCTGTATGGGCAGAGACGGTTGAGGCAGGAGGGGGGTTGCGGGTTTGGGACTCCTTGCGGCTTGCGGATCTTTGGAGTTTTGGACGCGTTGCAGGAGTTTGCCTACATTCAGAGGGCGGTGTCCGACGGTGCCTTTGGAAGCGCCGGCCGACCGCTCAGTCCCGCCAAAGCTCGGCCCAGAACTGCCCTGCATCGGGCCCCCCTCGATTTCAGCAGTAAAATTCTGCAATGCCTTTGCCGGTTGTGCGCGGGGAGGGGATCAGTCCGGCCCGTGCCCTTTTGGATGTTAATCCGGCCCTGTTGGCCGAGTTCCTCACCGGTTTCCTCCGGGAGGAGTTGGTTTGCCAGCGCAAGGCGCACAAAGCGGTGGTCGGCCTGAGCGGCGGCGTGGATTCTGCAGTGACCACGTTCCTTGCCGTCCGGGCGTTGGGGGCGGAAAACGTGCATGTGGTGCGCATGCCTTACAAGATCAGTTCCCAATCCTCCTTGGACGACGCCCAAGCGGTGATCGATCAATTGGGGGTTCCCGCCCAAACAATCGGGATCACGGCGATGGTCGATGGGTACGCATTGGCCGATGGAGTGGAAATGACCCCTCACCGGTTGGGGAATGTCTGCGCCCGCGCCCGAATGACGATCCTTTATGACCAAGGGGCGAGGCTGGGCGCGATCCCGCTCGGAACCGGCAACAAAACCGAACGCATGTTCGGCTATTTCACGTGGCATGGTGACGATGCGCCCCCCATCAACCCCTTGGGCGACCTTTACAAGTCGCAAGTGTTCGAACTGGCGAGGTATTTGGGCGTGCCCGCGGCCATTTGCGAAAAGGCCCCAACGGCCGATTTGATTGCGGGGCAGACCGACGAAGGCGATTTTGGGATCACTTATGCCCTTGCGGACGAGATATTGGTGCTTTTGATGCGCCGCGTTCCGGCCGACCGGCTGGAACGCATGGGCTATTCTCGGCGGGACATCGAACTGGTCTCTGCCAAAGTGGCCGGCACCCACTGGAAGCGCAAACTCTCAACCGTTGCCATGGTAAGCACAACTTCGATCAACGAGTACTACCTGCGCCCTGTCGATTACCGGGGCGGGGTTTGAACCGGGCGATGCGCCTTACCGCTGGGGCATGGGCAACCCGGCGTATTTGTAAATGCTCCCCCGCGACACGTTAACCGCTGAGCTGGCGACGGTCACCGGGGTTGAGAATTCGAAACAGAAGGCCCCGTCGGTCGAATGAGTCCGGCCGAAACTCACGATGTTGCGGAAATGCAAGTCGACGTGGTTGGACGGGTTGTCCGATGCGACTTTGACGGTGAGCCCGGTGACGGTCAGGGTTTTTGTCACCATCCAGCTTTCGTGGGTGGAATCGACTCCCCGGAAGTATTGATAAGGGTCTTGCCCCTGGCGTCGGAGGTCTTCTGTGACCCGGGTCAAAAAATTGGGGACAAATTCCTCCAAGACCATGTCATCCCATGACACGGCCAATTTAAAACCGGAGGTGTTTTTGGAGGCGATATCGATGTCCAAGATCCGGGCCAGGGACTGGAGGATTCCGTCAAGCCGCCGTTCGTTGGTGTTCTCCCGGCAGAAATCGACTTTGCCCGGCCCCAGGCGTTGTTCGCGGACGAGTTCGGCGCGGACGGCGGGGAGGTTCGGTGGCGAGACCCAACTGAGCGGGTCGGCCTGGAGTTCGGCGGTGCGGAAGTCGTTGGGGTTCCTTTGCAATGGGATCAGCGTTCCCCCTTCGCGTTTGAAGACGCGGAGTTGTCCTACCCGTAGCGGGTTCAGGAACGTCCCGTTTTCTTTGAGCCCGCCAAGACCCCCGAACATCCGGTTCATCTGATCGACGACCTCAGTATAGAAGTCGGCCGCGGGGGCAGCGGCGGCCCCCGCCATTACTGTGCAACAACAAATCAGGTGGCAGATCCCAGAGCGTCCCATGTCTGTCCTCAAGGGGATTGACGGGGGTACGCCCCTGGGCATTACAAAGAAGTTCAAATGAAGGTTATGGCTATCCGCCTGCTTTGCCGTTCCAGAACTTGTTGACGGATTCCTCGTTGTCTCCGGGCGCTTTCAGGGTGGCGATCCGGGTGTTTTTGGCGTGGCCGTCCAACCAAGCGACGAGCACCGCGTTTTTGTCGAACCTCCCCCAGAGCTGGCCCTGTGATCGGGCGTCGGGGAAACTGCCCGTCCAGCCCGGATATCCGACCTGGGCGATCGCAAAAGGCGGTTCGATGAGGGCATAGCCGACCGGGGCCGTCACGCCCCGCAGGTTTTTCATAGTCGCTTCGGCAAACATCACGGTTTGGGCGGTGTCGCCAATGGATGTGGCAGACACTCCGCTGAACATGCGGGTCGGCATTCCTTGAATCGTGGCAGTACCCAGGTAGGTGTTCAAATACCGGTAGTTGTAGCCATAGCTGGGGTTGGCCCCCAAGAAATAGTCGTAGAGGTCGTTTTCGGGGTCAAATCTCCCCCGGCCTTTGGAGTCCGCCATCGTCGGATCGGACGCGGTGTCGGCCGGGCAAAGGAAGAGTCTTTCGCTCTTGGTGTAGGGAAGCATCAAAAGCGGATAATAGTGGAACCCGTAGCTGCTGGGAAAATCTGCAGCGTTCGGATCGTACCAAAAGACGGGCGGGGTCATATCGTCGTAGTCACCCATGTAAAGCTGAGCCGCCGTTCCGATTTGTTTGACGTTGCTCAGACTCGCCGTCTTCTTCGCGGCACGTTTGGCCTGGGCGAAGACCGGGAAGAGGATGGCCGCCAGGATCGCAATGATCGCGATGGCAACAAGGAGTTCGATCAGGGTGAATGCGCGCCGCATGAATTCATGTTGAGTTTCGGCGGTGAATGTCCCGATGGGAAACTTGACGGCCTGTTGACCATTTTGCTGGCAATTTGAACTGAAACCAACGGAAATCTGATCGCTCCGAGTCGGCTGTTGACTAGGATGATTGCGCTTGACTAGGACGCCGGCTTTGCATTCCGGAGTCCGGCCAGTGGGATAATGGGCGTTATGGCTCTTGCCGCCGCGTTTTTCATCGCGCTCAACCATATCCAGCAGGATCCGATGGGATTCCGGCCCTTGCCCCCAAAAACGGACGAAAGGGATCGGTTCCACAAACCCGATGTCCATGCGATGCCAATGTCGGTTCGCTTGAGCGCATTCGACCAGCGAGTCCAAATGCTGGGGTCGTCCATTTTCCAGCAAATCTCCTGGCGCAACGTCGGGCCGGAAGTCCAAGGGGGCCGAGTGGTCGATATCGCGGTGGCGCAAAAGGCGAAGAAGAAGATTTTTGTCGCCTTTGCCACCGGGGGCCTGTGGACAACCGAGAACCTCGGGCAATCGTGGACGCCGATCTTTGACAACCAGAGTGCCTATGGGATCGGCGATTTCGACATCAGCCCCGATGGAAAAACGATTTGGGTCGGGAGCGGCGAAGCCAACAGCCAGCGAACCAGTTATGCGGGCACCGGGGTCTTTGTCAGCCGGGACGGCGGCAATTCGTGGAAAAACGTCGGCCTCACCGAGAGCCACCACATCGGCCGGGTGGTCATCGACCCCAAAAATCCGGACACCGTTTACGTAGCGGCGCTTGGGCCGCTTTACAGCCAAGGAGGGGAACGCGGGCTTTACCGAACTACCGACGGCGGAAAATCGTGGACGTGTATCTTGAAAGGCGATGACCGTACGGGCTGCAAAGATGTTGTCCTCGACCCCCGGGGCAACGGGGTGATTTACGCTTCGATGTGGGAACGCGACCGCCGCGCTTGGAACATGCTTGAATCTGGCCCGGGAAGCGCGGTCTACAAATCGGCGGATAGCGGAAAGACCTGGACCAAGATGGCCGGGCTCCCAAATGGCGAGGCCATGGGCCGGGCGGCGTTGGCGGTCGCTCCGAGCCGCCCCGACACGGTTTATGTCTTCATCGACAACCAAGGGGGAGATGAAGGCACAGGCGACAAGGACGAATACCAACCGGACGCCACCTTGACCTTGAACCGGTTCCGCCGGATGTCGGCGGAAGCGATCCGCAAGCTGGATGAAAAGGAGCTCAGCCGGTTTTTGAGGCCGTATTTGCCACAAGATTCAAAGCCCGATGACGTCGCCAAAGCGGTGGTGCAGGGGGAACTCTCCAAAGAGGGACTCGCCGACTTGATGCTTAAACGAGATCCCAACGTTTTTGACCAAGATGTGAACCAGGCTCAAGTGTGGCGGAGCGACGATGCCGGCAAACATTGGATAGAAACTCGGCAAGACCTGGGCGATCATGGGGGCTACTACTGGAACGAAGTGGTGGTGAGTCCCAAAGACCCGATGGAGGTTTACACCTTGGGCCTGCTCTTGCTGAAGTCTGCGCATGGCGGCGATTCGTGGGAATCAGTGGGAAGGCGAAACCACGTTGACCACCACGCGTTGTGGATCGACCCCGAAAATCCCGACTTCATGCTCAACGGCAATGATGGCGGGATCTATGCCAGCTTCGACGGTGCCAAAACCTGGACCCATTGGAACAACATCCCGGTGGGCCAGTTCACGACGATTGCCGTGGACAACAAGACTCCTTATAACATTTTTGGCGGCCTGCAAGACAACGGGACGATGAAAGGGCCAAGCAGCTATCGACCTGGTTTCAGCGACCCGGATTCGTGGACGGACATCGGGGGCGGCGACGGCAGCGCGGTGGCGATCGACCCCCGTGGCGATGGGGATTCGGGATATGGTGCGAGCCAATTCGGTGCGTTCTACTTCTTCGACCTCGTTTCCGGGGCACGCCGGGGAATCCGTCCCAGGGATGTCCAGGGCCAAGACCCGCTCCGGTTCAACTGGCTTGCGCCGATCCTGATCAGCAAGTTCCAGCCAGACATTATCTATGTGGGGAGCCAGCGACTCCACCGCTCGTTTGACCAGGGCAAAACTTGGGAAGCGATCAGCGGCGACCTGACGAAAAATCTGCCGAATGGCGACGTGCCATTCAGCACGTTGACCTCAATCGCCGAGAGCCCGTTCCGGTTTGGGAAGATCTATGCCGGCGCGGATGACGGTTCGTTGAAGTTCACGCCCGATACCGGCTTGACTTGGGAAGACATCTCAACTCCGGCCCCGGATCGCTGGGTGACCCGTGTGATCGCCAGCGTTCACAAAGACAACCGGATCTATTGCACCCAAAACGGTTACCGCCAAGATGAATGGACACCTTATGTCTGGGTGAGCGAAGACAACGGCCATACCTGGCGCTCCATCGCGGCAAACCTGCCGTTCGAACCGGTGAACACGATTCGGGAGGATCCGCGGAACGAAGATGTCCTTTATGTGGGCACGGATATGGGCGTCTATGTCTCTCTGGATCGAGGGTCGAGTTGGATGGCCTACGGGTCGGGGATCCCGAATACCCCCGTTCATGACATCGCGGTCCAAGACAAGGCCGAAGAGATCGTCGTGGCCAGTCACGCCCGGTCTGTCTGGGCGGTGAGCACCAAGCCGATCCACAAACTGACCAAGGAGATCATGGAGAAGGAATTCCATTCCTTTGACCTGTCCGTGCCTTCTGGCCGGGATCGCTGGCCTTACCGCCGATCGCCGGAGTATGCCGACGACACATACCAAGATCAACTGGTGTCAACCGAGGTGTGGACGACGGTTTCGGGCCCTGGCGTTTTGCGGCTGGTGGACAAAGACGGCAAGGACGTGGTTTCCAAACGGGTCGATGTGGTTAAAGGCTACAACTTCATGAATGTGAACTTGTTGCTTAAAGCGGGCGACCCGAAGGCCCCGCCCGTCAACGGCGACCCGAACGACCCCAAAACCGCACTCAACGACCCCTACGCGGCCCGCCGGGCTCAATATGTGGCCAAGGGAGATTACAAGTTGGTGCTGGAAGTCGGCGGCAAGAAGTTCGAACAAGACGTGGCGATCCGGTAGGGCCCTGAACGGGAGGATCCCGCTGGCAAAGATCAAGGATTGCCGGCGGGTTCCGTTTCGGGTTTGGGGAAAGCCAGTTCGATCTCAATAGCAAAAAACCCCGGCCGGAGCCGGGGTGTTGAATGGCACTTGATGTACGGGTGATCGGTTTGGAGGAACGATCCCCCAGAGTATAGGGCAAATCCGGGCACTGGCCAAACACTTTTTTAGAAAATTACCCACCTGGGAATTGAAAAGCAGTGGATGGTAGCGACGCCCAGACTTGAACTGGGGACCTAACGGGTATGAACCGTTCGCTCTAACCAACTGAGCTACGTCGCCACGCTACGGGTTGTTATTATGGCGGATTTGGCGAGACGTCGCGCAACCGCATGGGTCGTGCCGTACAATGCGTCGATGACTGGCCTTTTCGCTGCCTATCTGTCCTTCCTCGCGGTTGGGCCGGCCGAATTCGATGCATGGGCCCAAGCCCGGGATTCTGCCGCTATCGAGGCGCATGCGTCGCCGGCCTTGGCCGGCAAGTTCAGCTTCCTCAAGGGATCCGGCGCATTCGGTGTGGGGCGGACGGGCTGGCACGCCCTTGAACTAAATGAACCGGAAACCGGTAAGAAATACATCGTCTTTTCAAGTGCGCTGACCACGCAGGACATTGGGGAGCAGGTCTTTGAATGGGATGGAGAAACTTTGGTTTCACTGGTTCACGAGCGGGATGCCCGCGGCGTGAAAATCCGCAAGGCCACTTTGGAAATCCGGTTCGACATCCCCCAAAAATCGGCGAGCATCGCTGCCCGTGTCGAATGCGAAAAATCTGCGTCGGCGGGCAAAGCCTTCTTCATCCGGTTGGGCGACAACTACACCGTCGCTTCGGTGTTTGATGCGAAAGGGGAACGGGTTCCTTTCCGGCAGGCCGGAGGCATCATTAGCCTGCCAACCCCCGGAGATTCCCAATTCACCTATCAGTTGGTCTATCAAGGCACCGTGAACCGCCCGCGGTTTGCTGGCGCGATCGTTGATGACGAGGTCATGCTGACAAACGACTATTGGTGGCCCCACATTGCTAGGCTGCCGATGAAGTTGACGACGACGACCCACGTCCCAAAAGGGTGGACGGTGGTTGCTCAGGGGGAAAAACTCGCCGACCGGATCGGCGACGAACGGGTTGTGACCTTTGAAAACAACCTCCCGGTGAGCTACATGAGTTTGAGCGCCGGGAAATTCCTCTACCGGGAGAAGAAAGTCGGCGACATCACTTACTTTGTTGCCAGCCGGGAACTCAGCGTTGAACAGATGGACGACCAGCTGGAATACATCCCGCCGATCATTCAATTCTTTAGCACTCTGCGCAAACACCCGTATTCGACCTATGGCGCCGTGGACACCAGGCTTTACGGCGGTGGCGCATTGGAAGCTTACAGCTATGCAACTTACGGCACCGGTTGGCTCCCGGCCGAAGACCCTCATGAACCGAGCCACACCTGGTGGGGAGGCATATTGCCCAACACGTATCTGGATTCGTTTTGGAACGAGAGTTTCGCCGTTTTCAGCGAGGGCCTTTACCGCCGGGAAGGGGCAATCGGGGACAAAATGGCCAAGCGTCTGGCCTTTGTGAGCTCAGCCAACAGCAGCCCCGTCTACCAGCAATTCGCCGCCTGGGACACGGGCTCCGACAACGGGAATGCCGCCAACGCCCTGGGATATGGCAAGGGCGGAGATGTGTTGCAGCAACTTGAATTGGAAATGGGAACCGCGAAACTGATGGCGATCCTGAAAAGTTGGCTGGCGAACCGCCCCGAAGGCGAACCCGAAGGTTGGCCCCAGTTTGAACGGGCCTGCGGGCCCGAGTGGAAGTGGTTTTTTGACCAATGGATCCGGGGCAAAGGTTGGCCCGTCCTGGCCGTCGGAACGCCGTCGCAGGCGGGATCGCAAGTGAAGATCAAGATCAGCCAAAAGCAACCCTACTACCGGTTGAAGTTGGAGTATGCCCTGTCCGACGCTTCCGGCTGGCACCAAGGCGCGGTCGATGTCCTACCGGATGCAGGAGGCGAATGCGTTGTCACGCTTCCGGCAAAGGGGGCTGTTCAAATGATCTCCTTCGACCCTTATGACCGGTTGATGCAACCACGCCGCCCGAAGGCGGCTGAGCGGATTTCCGAGACGGAGCGGGGCCGACAGGTGTTCGATCCAAAGAACATTCTGGAATCCCGGAACCGGGTGGAGAAGGTTCCCGAAGACCTGGGCAACGCCATGCTCGTCGGCACGCCGGCCGAGATCCCCCAATCCGCCAAGTTGTGGGCTAAGGCGGGTGTCAAGTTTTCTGGCGGCAAAGCGCAATGGAACGGGGTCTCAATTGATTTGAACCATGGCGCAGTCTTGGCGACCGTCGATCTGGGGGGTGGCAAGTGGGTACTGCTGCGGGCAGGGAAGACGAAATACGGGCCGGACACAGGGATCTCCAACTTGGCGCTGGTAGACGATTACGGACGGTTCCTGACAGGTAGGACGTTGCCCCGAACCACCGGACCGTTGGTAGTGACCACAAAGTAGCCATAAACAAGGCCACCTCCCCAGGTTGGGGAGGTGGCTGATCGGCCTTACCGGGGCCGGTTGTTGAGCATCTCGCGGGTTTGAGGGTCGTACCTCTTGTCGTCGATCTGCTTTTGTTCTTGGCTGCTCATGGATTTGGCGTTGAGGTGCATGTCCGGGTCTTCGGCCGGAGCGCACGCAGCCAAACCGGCGGCAACCGCCAGTCCGGCAACAACTAGTCGCCAGACCAAGGTTTGCCCCAGTGCAGCCAGCGGTCGTTTTTGTCCATCGCGGCGCAGAACTCAGCCGTGGTGTTCGCCTCATTTTGGGATGGCGTGTCGGCGTAATAGGCGACGAACTTTTCTTTGCCGTACTTGCCGGCGTGGCCGTCGGCAAAAGCGCCAAAGAAGCGGTTGCCATATTCGCGGCGGGTATCCCAAATGAGTTGGTTCCAGCTCCAACCAGTGGCGTACCGGTCCATGGTCGGCCATGCGGCGTCATAGCCGTAGAAGCGCATCCAACCGTAGGGCAGGTTGGCATAGCGCATCGGGGAGACGGCGAGCCGCTTCGAGATGTCCTCAAAGGCGCTCAGGCTGCGGACATTGCTCGAACCAGCATAAGCGTTGGTGCAGCTGGTGCCTCCCCAGTAGCGGGAATATCCATCGGTGTTGAGCGAGAAGTTGGTGATCCACTCCCAGCGGTAGTAATAGCCCGGATAGAACGGATCCGGATAAACCTCGCCAAGAACCGGGTCGTTGGAGGCTTGCGGTTCCGCAATGGTTTTGTCGAAGAAGATCGAGCGGTTCTTGACATAAGGATAGATGTCGCCAACCCAAGTGTCGTGGTTCAAATAGTCCGTGCCGTATTCGAACACCGTTTTGTCGTCGTAGTCGGCACTGTAGATCTGCAATCCAAGGCTGATCTGCTTCAAGCCGCTCAACGAGGCCGTTTTCTTGGCGGACTGTTTGGCCTGGGCAAACACCGGGAACAGGATGGCGGCCAGGATCGCAATGATCGCGATGACGACCAGAAGCTCAATCAATGTGAAGGCGCGTTTCATAGCTTGGACAACTCCAAGTCTAAAACTTGAACCGAATTGATTAACGGTGCTTTATGGTTCAGTTAGGATCGTGTTAAGACTGGGAGCCACCCAAAACAATGACTAGCTTTGACTCGCCAAGGAGCAGAAGATGTCGATGTCTTCGATCAACACAGCCAGCGACCCTTGCCAAAACGCCTTGTCACCGATGTCGATCCCGAATTCTTGAGTCAGGTCGGCAGCCATGCCCATCCCCGTCCGGGACAAGAGGCTGTCATACCGGTCGTGGAAACCATTCGGCGACTCCTCGTAAACCCGGTAGAGGCCCAAGGAGAACAACAAGCCGAACATATAAGGGAAGTTGTAGAACGCCCGGTCGCTGTAGTAGTGGGGCTTGGCGGCCCACATGTACGGGTGAAGTTTTTGGGGGTCGAGCCCATCGCCATAGGTGGCAGTTTGGGCTTCTTCCATGATCGAGCACAGTTCGGCCGGTGTGAGGGCGCGCTCCTTCCTCCGCTTGACGACTTCGGATTCGAAGATGTACCGGCTGGTGATGTCGACAACGGTTTGGCAACTGCCTTGGAGTGACGCTTCTAGGATGGCGAGCTTTTCGCCGCCCGATGATTCTGCGATGGCGCGGCGTTTGATGATGGTTTCGCAGAAGATGCTGGCAGTTTCGGCCAGGGTCATGGGCGTCCGCTTTTGAATGGCATGACGGTCCTTGAGGCACAAGTTGTGGTAGGCGTGCCCAAGTTCGTGCGCGAGTGTGGATGCGCCGTTGAAAGACTCTTTAAAATTGTAGAGCATCCGGCTGACCCCAGGAGTTACGCCGGCGCAAAACGCCCCGTCCCGTTTGCCTTGTTTGGGATAGACGTCGTGCCAGGAATGGTCGAACGAGTGGCGGGCAAAGTCGGCGAGTTTGTCGCTGAAGCTCCTGAAGCCATCTTCGACAAAATCTTCAGCTTCCGTCCAGCTCCAAGCTTTGGAGTCGCCGACCGGGGCGAATAGGTCATAAAAGGGCAATCCGGAAGTGTGGCCGAGCAATCCGGCCTTAGCCTTGAGATAGCGCCGCCAGTGGGGGAACGATTCCCGGGCAGCTTCAAGCATGGCTTCCAAACTAGCCCGGTCCATGTTTGCGCGGAACAACGATTCGTCGATGAGGTCTGGCCAGTTCCGGCGTTGGGCAAGCGTGTTGCCTTCGCCCTTGATAGCGTTCATGGCTGCCGCAAGGGGGATTTCGTTGACTTTCCATGCCTGAAGCTCGGCTTCGTGGGCCCGGCGGCGGATATCGGCATCTTCCGAATACGCCAATCCGCGGATGGCGCTGACGGACATGGATTTGCCGTTGACCTCCGCTTGGATGTTGGATGAGAAATCGTCATAGAGCTTGCCCCAGGCGTTGTTCCCCGAGTCGGCAAGGTCTGCGGCCAAGTCCTCCATCTCCGGGCTCAGCAGGTGGGCCGCCGCCTGATGGATACGGCCGAGGACGAATCGGAAATCGGCCAATCCCTCATCCGATTCCCAAACCGAAGGATCGAGCGAACCGATTAAGGCATCGAAGGATTTGCCGAATTTGCCAAGCCGAACCATAAGCGGTTGCAGCGCGCCGTGCGCCTTTTGGGCGTCTTGGTCGTTCGCATCGGTCGAAAGCGACAGGTTGGTATAGGCCGCGACGAGGTAGATCGAGCGGTATGACGAATCATAGGATTCCAGGAACCGGGCGAGCTTTGACGCGGTGCATCCTGAGGCAAGTTCGGCGAGGCCTTGCTCCAAGCCGCCGATGGTTGCGGGCAGCGCCGACACGGCATCCCGGTACTCTGGGCTTGTGATGGAAGGGAAGAACGGGGTCAGATCCCATTTCAACTCAGGATTTGCAACGGATGCCATTTGTTGATTTTGACCGGAACCTTGAATAGTGCCAGACTTGTACCTAACGCCGAAGTCCCTCTATACTGAGGGGGATAGTTTCTCAGGGAACGACCGTGAAAGAACGACTAGATAAGGCAGATCGGCAAATCCTGCGTTTGCTTCAACAAGATGGGCGGATTTCGAATGCCGACCTGGCACGAAAGGTTGGGCTTTCCCCGCCTTCGATGCTCCAACGGGTGCGCAAGCTGGAGAATTCAGGGTTTATCCGCGGCTATTGCACCGTGTTGGACGCCGAGAAATTGGGCTTCAACTTGGTGATCATCGCCCAGGTGAGCCTCTCGATGCATCAAGACCAGCCGATCGACCAGTTTTTGGCCGCGATTTCCGACCTCCCGGAAGTCCTCGAGTGCTACCACGTCAGCGGTGACTATGACTTTATGCTAAAAATCGTCGCCAAAGATATGCACGACTACGAGCGGATCGTAAAAGAACATCTCACCGCGATCAAGGTCGTCGGCAAAATCCATAGCTGCTTTGTTTTGAACGTGAACAAAAAATCCGAGGTCTTGCCAATCTAGGTGGATCAAGCCTCAGAACTGAAGTGGGCCGAAAAGGGGGAGTACCTGGACTGCCTACGGGTCTGGCAAAAGGTTTACAGCCCCGAAGTCTTTGCCGATGACTGGGGCACTCCGGCAGAATTCCAGCGATTTTTGATTGGCCGGGTCGATGGGCAGGTCGCATTTGCCGCCGTGGTCTGCGATTACCCAACTTACGTCCGGGGGCAAGTTTTGGATTGCGCCGGGATCGCCGCCGTGGGAACCCTGCCGGAATTCCGCGGTTCCGGAACCGGGCAAGCGATGATGGACGCCACGGTGGGCCTTATCCGGGAGGCCGGCTACCAAATTGCCACCCTATACGCTTTTCGCGAGCCGTTCTATCGCAAATCGGGCTTTGAGGCCAGTGGATGGCGCTGGCAAATCAAATGCCCGATCCACCAACTCCCCAAGTGCGAATGCACCCTGCCAGTCCGCGAGGTCGCGCCGGGGGATATCCGGTGTGTCGAAGAGTGTTATGTCAAGTTTGCCAAGCGGTTCAACGGGAGCTGTGCGCGGTTTGGCCCGCATTGGGTTCGCCGGTTGGGGAAGAAGCCGCCCCAAATTTATGCGGTTGGTGACCCGGTCGAGGGTTACCTGTGGTGCAATCCCCACGGATTTTGGAACGACTTGGAAATCGGCGAGATCGCTTGGTCCACACCCCGGGGCTACGAGGCGTTGCTCGGCCTGATGCGTACCCTTGGGATCAACAAGTCGAACGCGGTTTGGAGCGAGCCGCCCGAGAGCGGATTTGCCCGCCGGTTTTTGGACGGGAATGTCGAGATGGTCCGGCACCGACCGACCATGTTTGCCATCGTGGATGCCCAAACAACCCTCGCGAGGATGGGAGCAGATTTCAACCAATTCAGCTTGGAGTTCATGGGTGAAACCATTGGCACCGGTTCCAAAGTGGAATTAAACCGCCTGCAACTTGCGCAGGCCGTGATGGGGTCGCCGAGCCTGGCCGAGATGGTGCGGTGGGGAGAAGTGGGCGGGGATGAACGCGCCTTGGGCTATTTGCAAACGATCCTGAACCCCATGCCGGTTTGCTGCATGGAATTCTTTTGAAGCTTGGGCCGATTCGCCATCTTGCGGCCGTGATTCTTCACAATAAGTGAATGCCCACCCGTTCGCTTGACACCGAGCTTGTCTATCTGGGTACGCGACCATGCCCATTGACCGGTGCCGTCTGCCCGCCGGTCTATCAATCGTCCACCTTTGCCCAAGAAGCCCCAGGTGTGTACCGTGAGTTCGATTACACGCGGACCGACAACCCGACGCGGTCTGTTTTGCAGAAAATGCTCGCGGCCGCCGAGGGGGCAGAACACGCGTTAGCCTTTGCCAGCGGAATGGCAGCCGTCGATTGCATTTTTGGTTTGCTGGAGGCAGGCGACCACGTCATCACTGGCGACGATATCTATGGGGGCACTTACCGCTACTTGACCGATGTTGCGGCCACCAGGGGGGTGACGTTCGAGTTTATCAAGCTCACCGAAGCCAATCTGAAGGAAGCCCTCTCGCGTACAAAAACGAAACTGGTTTGGTTCGAATCGCCAACCAACCCGCTCTTAAACCTGGTCGATATCGAGATGGTCGTCCGTTGCGCCAAAGAAGCGGGGACCTGGACAGCGATCGACAACACCTTTATGAGCAGCTATTTCCAGCAGCCCCTCAGCTTTGGTGTCGACTTTGTGATGCACTCCATGACCAAGTACCTCAACGGCCACAGCGATGTGATTATGGGAGCGATAATGACCAACCGCACCGATTGCTATGAGCGGCTGAAATTCGTGCAGAACGCGGTAGGGGCCACCTGTTCCCCGTTTGATTGCTTTTTGGCGATCCGTGGCATGAAAACGCTGGGCGTTCGGATGCGGGCACATGCCGAAAACGCCCTTAAAGTGGCAACTTGGTTGGAGAGCCATCCGAAGATCGAAAAAGTGCTGTATCCGGGGTTGCCTTCCTCGCCCCACCATGGGTTGGCCAAGCGGCAGATGCGGGGGTTCGGGGGCATGGTCTCGTTTTATTTGAAAGGAGACCTTGAGCAGGCAAAGCGCTTCCTGACTTCGACGGAATTGTTCACCTTAGCGGTCTCCCTCGGGGGTGTGGAAAGCCTGATCGAGCAACCGGCGACGATGACCCATTTCGAAATGCCCAAGGATGTCCGGGAGGCGGTTGGGATCACCGACAACCTTGTCCGGGCGAGCATCGGGATCGAAGATGCCGACGACCTGATTGCCGACTTGGCTCAGGCGTTGGATAAGATGTAGTCCGTGGTGGGGAAAGGGATCGGGCGATTTGCCCTCAAGCAGGCGGAAGCACTTTTCCCCAACCCTGTTGCACGCCAGGCATTCTTGGATTGCCTTTCCGGAATGCCTGCGCGCCATCGGGCGGTGGTGTGGCCGCAAGGGCGGTCAGGTTCCGTGGGTGGGCGCGGGCCGGATTGGTGGCCGGATTGTTGCGAGTTGGTGGATGCCTCGGTTCGCATGGGGGATCTGCCGGAGCATACGGACGGGCGCGTTTATTCCCTTGACCCGAGTTCGGTCTTCGAAGGCGGGATTTTGCAAGGGGTGCTGGCCGGCTTTCAGGCGGTGGACTCCCGCTTTTGGCCAGAAGATGAAAGTGATTACCAAGATTCCCTCCCCAAGTCTGGGGAGGGTAGGGAGGGTTTGGCGCGAGAGGCAAACCCCGATGCAAAAAGAGGTGAATCTGGCCAAGATTCCCTCCCCAGACTTGGGCAGGGGTTGGGAAGGGTTTGCAGGGGGAAAACTTTAGTCATTGACGTCTGCGCCTCGCCCGGTGGGAAGTCTATGCTTGCCCATGCCATCCTAAGGCCGGGAATCCTCATTTGCAACGAGGCGATCGGCAAGCGACTCGGCATGCTCAAATCCAACTTGGAGCGATGTGGGATTGCTGCCGAAACCCGCAACCTCGACCCCGGACGGCTGGCTGAGGAGTTCGAAGGCCAGGCCGATGTCGTCATCGTCGATGCCCCGTGTAGCGGGCAGAGCGTGCTCGTCAAAGGCGGCGAAAACCCGGGCTGCTTCAACCCCCGCACTGTTGAAAGCAACGCCATGCGCCAGCGCCGCATCCTCAGCGAATCGGCGCGGATGGTTGCCCCCGGCGGATGGCTGATGTATTCGACCTGCACATACTCTTTGCAAGAAAACGAACGGCTGATTGAATGGTTCCTGGCCCGCAACCCTGGGTTCGCCGAGGCGGAGTTTGCGCCATATGCGCCGTATAAATCCCCGTTTGGCCCGGGATACCGGGAGTGGCCCCATGCGGGGCTGGGGGTCGGCGGCTTCACATGTCTATTGGCCCGCCGCCCTTAACAGTCTGCACGGCCCGCTGAGCTAAACTCAGGGGCATGAGTCCGACCTCCGTCACGCTTGCCAAAGACACCAACCAGGCCCTGGGGATCGGGCAGTTTGCCATCGACTTCCTGGCCGGAACTCTTGGCCCGGGGCCGAGCGCAAAGGTATTGGAGCGGGTGCGGTGGTTCCACACCGATGCGGTGCTGTGCGGAGTGAGCGCCCTGGCGATGGGTACCAACGCCCCCAAAGTCCTCCGGCAAGAGGCGTTAGGCTACCCAAGCGCCGACCCCGGCCACGCGGCGATGGTGTTTGGTAGCAACCAAGGGGTGATGCCGGAAAAAGCGATTCTCGCTAACTCGGCGGCGGTGCGCGAGTGGGATAGCAACGGCACCAACTTCGGGTTCCGGCCGGAGACCGGGCACACTGCCGGCGAGTTCGGCCACAACGATTTTTATCCGGTGGTGATTGCCGCGTGCCAGCAACAGGGGCTAGACGGGGCAACCGCCCTCAAGGCGATGGTGCTGCTCGACGAGATCCGGGGGCGGCTGGCCGAAGTGTTTAGCCTCAAAACCTACAAGATCGACCACGTGGTTCATGGGGCCATCGCGAGCGCGGCCGTTTATGGCGCGCTGATGGGGGCGGATGCCGAGCAGATCGAAAGTGCCATCGGCATGTTTGTGGCCCACCACATCCCCTGGCGGGCGATCCGCGCGGGCAAGCAACTCAGCGACTCCAAAGGGGCAAGCGCGGCCATCAGCACCGAAGCCGCAATTGTCTGCATGAAACGGTCGATGGCTGGGTTCCGCGGTCCCCGGGACATCTTCCGTAACCCCGAGGCGATTTGGCGATTCTTTGAACCCACGACCCAAGGCGCCGAGCGCTGGAAGGAGCAAGGGGATTCCCCGTTCGATTTGATCCTTTCACACAGTGGCGACGATTTTGCCGTAATGGGCATGCACTTCAAGTTGGGGCTCTACGAACACCAATCGGCGGGAGCGTTGCAAGGGGCGATCAACTTGATTGCCAACCACCCCGACCTCTTGGCCAAGGGTCTGGGCGGCATTGGCAAAATCACGATCCTTGCCTACGAGCCGGCATTCGGCATCATCGGCAACCCAATGAAGAAGGAGCCCAAGACCCGCCAAAGCGCCGACCACTCGATGGCCTACATCGTGGCGACCCTTTTGCGCAAGGCGTGCGATTTGTATAGCGGGGAAGGGCTGCCGGTGTCATCGGGCGACCACGATGCCATTTGGAAGGCGCTGATGCTTGACCCGTGGGATTACCAAGAGTCGGATTCGGCCATTTTCAATCCGGAAGTGCGGGCCCTGATGCAACGGATCGACTTCCAGCACGGGGGGCCCGACTATGACGCCAAGTATCCGGACGGGATCCCGACCTCGATCTCAATCGACGGCAAAGAATCTGGCCTGGTGATGTATCCGGCCGGCCACGCCCGCAATACCTCCGCTGACTTGGGGGACATCTTGCGGCACAAGTGGGCCCTTTTGGGTCGGTTGGCGTTGCCGGAAGAGGCGGATGTCGCCGAGTTTGTCGGACGGTTCGAAGGCATCGCTGACTTGGATGGGTTCGGCATGGCGTCTTTGTACGACTTCGAGCTAGGGGCGGTCGAGGGGTACGAGGCCTAGTGGGTTAGGCGTCCCGCCCGGGCTACGTTGCCACGTAGCCCAGCCAACATTGAATTCCTGAGTCAGACGATGTCACTCCACCCGGAACGTGAACCGCCCATCCGCGTAATCCGCCACGACGTGCGAGCCGTCGCGGATCTCCCCGCTCAAAACCCGCATGGCCAGGGGGTTCAAGACCTCCTTCTGGATCGCACGCTTGAGGGGGCGCGCCCCGTAAACCGGGTCGTAGCCGGCGGTGGCGATCTGCGTCCGGGCGGCATCGGTGAGTTCCAATGTGATCCGGCGATCCTTTAGCCGGTCGGCGAGCGAGGCCAACTGGATTTCGACAATCTGTTTGATTTGCGCCACACCCAATGACCGGAAAACCACGATGTCATCTAATCGGTTGATGAACTCCGGCCGGAAGTGCAAGCGCAGTTCGTCGAGCACTTTGCCCTTGATCTCCTCGAATTTGTCGCCTTCTAAAAAGCCGTCGCCGTAATAGTGGCTGCCGATGTTGCTGGTGAGGATCACCACCGCGTTCTTGAAGTCCACGGTGCGCCCCTGGCCATCGGTCAACCGGCCATCATCCAACAGCTGCAAAAGCACGTTGAACACATCCGGGTGAGCCTTTTCCACTTCGTCGAGCAGGATGACGCTGTAGGGCCGGCGGCGGACAATCTCGGTGAGCTGGCCGCCTTCTTCATATCCCACATAGCCGGGAGGGGCTCCGATGAGCCGCGCGACAGAGTGCTTTTCGCCATATTCGCTCATGTCGATGCGAACCATGGCGCGCTCGTCATCAAACAGCAGTTCGGCCAACGCCTTGGCGGTCTCGGTTTTTCCAACCCCGGTTGGGCCAAGGAACAAGAACGACCCGATGGGCCGGTTCGGGTCGCTGATTCCCGCCCGGTTGCGCCGGATGGCATCGCTGAGGATCGTCAGCGCCTCATCTTGCCCAACAACGCGCTTTTGCAAGAACGACTCCATCTCGACGAGTTTTTGCAACTCGCCTTCCATGAGTTTGGCTATGGGGATACCGGTCCAGCGGCTGACAATGGCGGCGATGTCTTCCTCGGTGACTTCTTCTTTGAGGAGGTTGTTTTGGGCGGCCTCGGTGGCTTCGGCAAGTTCGGCTTCTAACTTGGGGAGTTGGCCATGCTGGATTTCCGCAGCCCGCCCCCAATCAGAATCGCGTTCAGCGGCTTGGAGGTCGGAGCGGAGTTGTTCGATTTTCTCCTTAGTTTCTCGGAGGGATTCGATCTTGTCCTTTTCGGCTTGCCACCGGGCCCGCATGCCATCGGCCTGTTCTTTAAGGTCACTGAGTTGCGACTCGGTTTCAGAAAGCCTTGATTTGCTGGCCTCGTCTTCTTCCTTCTTCAGGGCTTCCCGGTCGATTTCGAGCTGTCGCATCTGACGTTCGAGCACGTCCAGTTCATGGGGAACCGAATCGATTTCGATTTTGAGGCGCGATGCGGCTTCGTCGATCAGGTCGATGGCTTTGTCGGGGAGTTTCCGGTCGGTGATGTAGCGGTTGCTCAAAGTGGCCGCTGCGACAATGGCGCTGTCGGTGATTCGGACGCCGTGGTGGATTTCGTACCGTTCTTTGAGACCCCGCAAGATGCTGATGGCTTCGCCAACCGTCGGTTCATCGACGATGACGGTTTGGAACCGCCGCTCCAGGGCTTTGTCCTTTTCCACGTAGAGCCGGTATTCGTTAAGGGTAGTCGCTCCGACGCACCGCAGTTCGCCCCGGGCCAGCATTGGTTTGAGCATGTTGGCGGCATCCAGTGATCCTTCGGCCTTGCCGGCTCCGACGAGGGTGTGCATCTCGTCGATGAACAAGATGATTTGGCCGTTCGCCTGCTTGATTTCATCAAGGACGGCTTTGAGCCGCTCTTCGAACTCGCCCCGGAACTTGGCGCCGGCAACCAACGCCCCCATGTCCAAGGCGACGACGGATTTGCCGCGCAGCCCCTCGGGGACGTCTCCGGCCACAATTCGCTGGGCCAGGCCTTCGGCGACGGCGGTTTTGCCAACGCCTGGTTCGCCGATGAGGACAGGGTTGTTTTTGGTGCGGCGGCTGAGGACTTGGATGACCCGGCGGATTTCCTCGTTGCGGCCAATGACGGGGTCGAGTTTGCCTTGCCGGGCGCGCTCGGTCAGGTCGATTCCGTATTTCTCCAGCGCCTGGAGGCTGCTTTCGGCATTGGGATCGCTGATGCGCCGGCCTTGTCGGATTTCTTCTAGGGCTTTGGCCAGGCGGTCTTTGGTTGCCCCAGAGCCGTTGAGGATGCGTCCAGCGTTGCCTTTGTCGTCGGCCAGGGCAAGGAGGAGGTGGTCGGTAGAAACATATTCGTCGCCGAGCTTTCCGGCGGCATCGAATGCGGCGTTGAAGGCGGTTTGGGTGCGCGACCCCACGCTGGCCCCGTAGTTGGCCGAGCCGCTGACCTTGGCGGCTTGGCCCAAGGCGGCCCTGGCCTCACTCAGGACGGACTCGGGGCTGGCCCCCGCTTTTTCGATCAGGGAAGTGGCAATACCTTCCCGATCCGTCAGAAGCCCAACCAGCATATGTTCGGGTTCGATGGATTGCTGTTGGAATTCGGTTGCGGCCTGCTGTGCAGCTTGGAAAGCTTCTTGGGCCTTGATGGTCAGCTTGTCGAATCTCATATATGAGTCTCTTACACTCAAATGACGTATATGGATCAGTAGTAGGTTTCCGGGAGGGGACTATTTCTCCAGAAACTTGCGGAATGCCTCCAACGTGGCGCTGCTGACGTGGTGCTCAATGCCTTCGGTATCGAGTTCGGCCTGGGCTTTTGGGACACCGATGGCAACGAGGAACTCGAGGATAAGTTCATGCCGATCATGGCTAGCCTGTGCCAAGGCGATGCCGGCGGTGGTGAGAGCGACGGATTGGCGGGGAATGACCGTGACAAGTCCCTCGCGTTGAAGGCGGTCGAGGGCTTTTGTGACCGTGGGTTGGGAAACCGCCAAAGCATGGACGAGATCCACGGTGCGGACCGGGCCGCCGGGTTCAGGTTGCCCGAGCCGGTAGATCAACTCGACATAGTCTTCGGCCACCTCGGTTTGGTGGTCAAGCCTTGTCCGGGCAAACGGGTTGCGCTCTTTTGCCACAGGAACTAGTTTAGCAGAACATAGCCTGTGCTATAATAGCCGAGGCTATGGATAAGCCGGCTGACCTACCAGATTCCTTCCGATCGCTGCCCGAGGCATACCGGTCGGTTCCATTGCCCCAGGCAAAGGGATGGTGGCGGAAGTTGTTTGCCTTTGCGGGGCCCGGTCTGCTAGTCAGCGTGGGCTACATGGATCCCGGCAACTGGGGCACGGATCTTGCCGGTGGGAGCAAGTTCGGATACTCGCTGTTGTGGGTGATTTTGCTCAGCAACTTCATGGCGCAGTTTCTGCAGATCCTTTGTGCTCGCTTGGGGTTGGTGACGGGCAAGGATTTGGCCATGGCGTGCCGGGATTACTACGCCAAACCGGCAGCATTCGCCTTGTGGATCCTCTGCGAGATCGCCATTGTGGCTTGTGATTTGGCCGAGGTCGTCGGGAGCGCCGTCGCCCTGAACCTTCTGTTCGGTATCCCGCTGGTTTGGGGAGTTCTGATCACCGGTTTTGACGTGCTTCTCCTGTTGGCATTCATGCATTACGGCTTCCGCAAGATCGAAGCGGTGATCTTCACTTTGGTGGCGACGATCTTTGCGTGCTTTGCGTTCCAGATGTTTGCGGCCCAGCCGGATTGGGCGGGCGTTGCCCGGGGCACCTTTGTCCCGTCGATGCCGGATAACGAGGCGTTTTTGATTGCGCTTGGAATTTTGGGCGCAACGGTGATGCCGCACAACCTCTATTTGCATTCCAGCATCGTCCAAACGCGCAAGGTCGAGTCCGGCGAGAGCGGGATTGATGAGGCGATCAAGTTCAACACGATCGACACCGTTGTCAGCCTGAGCCTTGCCTTTTTTGTGAATGCGGCAATCCTGATCTTGGCGGCCTCTGTCTTTCATGGAAAAGGAACGGTGGTGGAAGAGCTGCAGCAGGGCCACGAACTCCTCCGGGCAACTTTGGGCGGGGCTTCGGCGACAGTTTTTGCGGTGGCTTTGCTGGCTTCGGGGCAGTCCTCGACGGTGACCGGGACTTTGGCGGGCCAAATCGTCATGGAAGGATTCCTGAAAATCAGGGTCAAGCCGTGGATCCGGCGCCTTGTCACCCGCAGTTTGGCGATCGTCCCGGCCGTCGTGGTGATCCTGCTTTCCGGCGGCAAGGGAACGGTCCACCTGCTGGTCGTCTCGCAAGTCGTCCTGTCAATGCAGCTCCCGTTCGCCATCTTCCCGTTGGTGGCGGTCACCAGCGACCGGCGGCGGATGGGCCGGCACGTCAACAAGCCGTGGGTGAAGTCGTTGGGTTATTTGCTTGCCGTGATCATCGGCGGTCTGAACGTTTATCTGTTGGTTGAAACCGTGGGTTGGGCGTGGGTTGTGGCCGGTGCGGCGGCGGCCGGAGGCTTTGCCGCTTGGGTTCGCTGGGGATACCGGCCAAAGGTGGCGGTCTCTGGTTAGTATGTGGGGGCCATTTGCCGACAATGGCATCAAGGGCCGCGCTAAAGGGCGTAGGTAGACTGGAACAGCATGTCGAAGGAGCCGCAGGCGGAGTATTTGCAATTCGGGGGGATGGCCGTGCCCGAGGGCGTGATGATGCGGTCGCCGAAATTTTATGCGGTGGCGTGCCGGGCCCCAAATGGCGAGATCATCGTCAAAACCGAACCGCTGGAAAAGACGTGGATTGGCAAACTCGAATTCCTCAAGAAGCCGTTTTCGCGGGGAACACTGGCCTTGCTGGACACGATGGCACTCGGCATGCGGGCAATGAACTTTGCGAGCCAAGTCCAACTCGACGAACGCTATTTGCACGAAGATGACCGGGCCAAGGCCCGCGAAGAGTCGGAAGCGATGTTGAAACCGACGGCCAAGGAGTACCGCAACTTGGTGGTTGCAACCCTGGTGTTGGCCATCCTTTCGTTCGTCTTCTACCCCTTTTGGGCTGGCCTGACCCGGGGCGAGGCGTTTGACGCCAACAAGATGTTGGCTCCAATCATGGTTCCTATCGCAGCCGGAATCTGTCTTGTTTTCACGCTCTTCTGGGCGCCCATAAAACGGGCCTTGAGCACCAACGAGAAGCTGGCCATCGGTGTCGCCGTGGTTTTTAGCCTGGGTTTTGGATTTGTCCTTTTCAAAGCGGTACCAGAAGGGTCGGCGGAGTTTGTAACCGGGTACCGGCCTTCGTCATTGGGCCATGCCACTTATCTGCAAGGGGTTTGGACGAACTTTGTGGCCGAGTCGCTGAAGGTTGTGATGTTTGTGGGCTACCTGTTGTTGATCAGGCGGATCCCGGCGATTTTGGATACGTTCAAGTACCACGGGGCCGAGCACAAGGCCATCAATGCGATTGAAGCCAATGTGGAGTTGAACGAAGCCAACTGCTTGGCGCAAACTCGTCTCCACCCGCGTTGTGGCACCAACTTCGCGATCATCGTCGTCATCCTGGGGTTCTTGATGTCGGTTTGGATCCCGCGTTACCCAACTTTGTTCGGATACCAAGTCACGGGCGGTGCCGCCGTTGTCACCCGATTAACATTAGAGCTTTTTGTTCTGATGCCGGTGATCGCCGGGATCAGTTACGAAGTGATTCGCGCGGCGGGCAAGATGAAGGACCAGAAGTGGGTTGGAATCCTGCTCAAGCCGGGCTTGGCCACTCAGCTCATCACCACCGAAGAACCTGAAGCTAAGCATGTAGAAGTCGCAATCCGGAGTTTAAAGGCCGTTTTGGCTGCCGAAGAATCTGGGGTGTGCGAAAACACGGAAGTCCCAGCGGTTTCGCCCAGCCCACAAGCCGGTTAAAGGCGATCCGGCTCGGACTTTGCCGGGGTCAACAGTTCCTCCGGGACTTCCATCAAGGGCCATGCCGAAAGGTCTTCGCCGTAAAGCGCCCGGTAAGCCGTCGGGAGGTATTTGTTGAAGAGCTCGCCGTAGTCGTTCGGGATCGCTTCTTCCCATTCGGTGCCGCGCCAATTGCTAGGTCCGACATTGTATTCATGGGCGACCACGGCAAGCTTGTGGGTGCTCCATTGAAAAGCCGTGGCATCCCGCCCACCGAGCCGGTTTTGCTGGTTGAGCACGGCCTGCAGGTGCCGCGCCCCGTCGTCAATCTGCCAGGATTCGTTTTGCTCATAATCGCTGGCAAACATCATCCGTTGCCAGTGGGTTTCCAGCCCCAGTTCTTCGGGGTCTTGGCGGACTTGCATCACCCCCATGCTTGTTGGCCGGCCGATGTTGACGAAAAGGTCGCGGCTGGCGGCGTCGTTCCACCGCCAGGCCCCGGGTAATCCCTGGGCGGTTTCGACATAGATGACGGTGGCGATCATCCAATCGGGGACGTTGTAGAGCTTGGCGTCGGCCCGGATGGACTCGGCATTGCGCGTCACAATTTCAGTCGCCTCATCCCGGTTGTAATCGAGCGACTGCAAAAACTCCTTCACGGGCCCGCGGGGCGTCTGCAAGGAACCGCCAGATTGGGATTGGGCCAACTGAATCGCCTGGATCTCTTCCGGTGGGAGGGTCATTTCAGACTCGGCCGAAGCGGTCAGCCGGAGCATGGGGGTCAGCGCGACAAACCCCGCCATCAACCCTGCTTTCGCCAGGTTTGCGGCAGTTCGGCGGCTGTGCTTCGGGCGGCTCATCGGCTCCCCAGAACGGCGGCTTGCACCCATATTTCAAACCCCCTCTACTCGAATGATACGGGAATCGGGCCGAAAACGATGGGATGCCAGGGACAAAAGTTGTAGATTGAACCTATTTGCTGTCGGCGAGCCCGCCAAATTTTCGGGTCCTTTTTTGGAATTGCAGAACGGCTTCCAGCAGCTCGACTTCTCCAAACTCCGGCCAGGTGACGGGCGTGACGAAGAGTTCAGCATAGGCGGCCTGCCAAATCAGAAAGTTGCTCCACCTTAATTCCCCAGCCGTACGGATCATCAAGTCGGGGTCTGGCAGGGAAGGGTCGTAGAGCGCCTCGGACAGGGATTCTTCCGTGAGGATTTCGGGTGGGTTTTCCAAAAGCCTTTTGACCGCATCGATGATTTCGGCCCTTCCGCCATAATTGATGGCCAGCGTGAAAACGATTCCGGTGTTTCCGGCGGTGTCTTCGCGCATTTCACTCAAAGCGTTTCTTAACCCGATGGGGACTTCGCTGAGTCGGCCGATGGCTTGGGCGCGGACGTTGTTTTCCTTGAGGCCCCTAAGCTCGTGACGTGCCGCTTCTTCGATCAAGGTCATGAGGCCGCCCACTTCGTCTTCAGGCCGCCGCCAATTTTCGGCTGAAAAGGCGTAGACGGTGAGGTAGCCGATGCCGAGTTGGGCGGCGGTTAGGAGAACATTCTTGAGGGTTTTGTAGCCTTGTCGGTGGCCCCAAAGCCGTTTGAGACCCTGCCCTTGGGCAAACCGGCCATTGCCGTCCATGATGATGGCAACGTGGTTGGGAAGCCCGTTCAAGTCGATGCCGGCTTGTCGGGCGCGTTCTTGTACCGGGTTGAGGCTACTTTGGGCCACGGTGGGTGGGGGAGTATACAACCCCTCAGATTTCCATCACTTCGGCTTCTTTCTTCTTTTGAGCCTCGTGCGTGTTGGCGACGTACTTGTCGGTGAGGTCTTGAAGTTTCTTTTCGAGCCCTTTGAGGTCGTCCTCGGTGATTTCCTTGTTTTTCTGCTGGTCGCGCAGAGCGTTGAGGGCATGGTGCCGCACGTTCCGGATGGCGACGCACCCTTCTTCAGACCGTTTTGCGACTTCTTTGACAAGGTCTTTGCGGCGTTCTTCGTTCATCGGGGGGAAGTTGAGCCGGATCCCAGTTCCATCGTTGTTGGGGTTGATTCCAAGGTCGCTGTTTTGGATAGCCCGTTCGATGGCACCCGTCATGGATTTGTCGTAGGGCGAGATCAAGATTTGTCGCGGCTCGGGCACGCTGACGTTGGCACATTGGGTGATAGGCGTTGGGGTGCCGTAATAGTCGACCATGATCGGTTCGAGAACCTGTGCGCTGGCCCGCCCGGTTCGGATCCGGCCAAAATCGTGGACGGTGGCTTCCACCGCGCTCTGCATTTTGTGTTCGGCGTCTTTCAGCACTTCGCTCATGGTTTTGTTGATCCTGCTTGGACAAGCGTTCCTTCGGTTTGGCCGTTAACTGTCCTGGCCATTCCTCCTGGTTTGAGTAAATCTAGCACAATCAGAGGCAGCCCATGCTCGCGGCACATGGTGAAGGCGGTCTGATCCATGACGGCGAGGTTTTGGTTGATCGCCTCGTCGAATGTGAGGGAGTCGTACTTTGTGGCATCGGCGTGTTTGCGGGGGTCTTTGTCATAGACGCCATCGACTTTGGTGGCTTTGAGCAACACGTCGGCATCGATTTCGAGCGCGCGGAGAACCGCGGCGGTATCGGTGGTGAAGTAGGGGTTGCCTGTGCCCCCGGCAAAAACGACGACTCGCCCTTTTTCGAGGTGGCGGATTGCCCGGCGCCGGATGAACGGTTCGGCGACTTCGCTGATTCCAAGGGCGGATTGCACCCGGGTTGGGATTTCGCTTTTTTCTATGGCGCTCTGCAGGGCTAGCCCGTTCATGATGGTTCCCATCATCCCCATGTGGTCAGCCACGGTGCGGTTGATGCCGCCCGTTTCGCTGAACGCGGAACCCCGGATGAAATTTCCCCCGCCGACGACGACGGCGACTTGAGCGCCACAGGCGTGGACGGCTTTGATTTCTTGGGCAATGTAGTCCAACGTTGCGGTGTCGAGCCCAAATCCGGACTCGCCACCCAACATCTCCCCGCTGATCTTAAGCAAGACGCGGCGGTATTTGACTCCATCGCCCATGGCGGTTCAGTCCTCTTCGGTGCCTTCGCCGGAAAGGCCGACGGCGAGGAGAGTGTAAGCCAGAATGGTTCCGCCGCCGTTTTGCGCCAGATAGTCGCTCACCTTGGTTTTGTTGTCCAGGTAAATCAACTGCTCAAGCAGGACGTTCTCTTGGTAGAACTCCTTGTTGATCCGCCCCTGGGCAATGTTTTCGGCGATGTTTTCCGGCTTGCCTTCATCAAGGGCACGCTTCTTTTGGAAGTTGTATTCCTTGTCGATCACATCTTTTGAAATGTCGTCACGCGAAAGGAAAGACGGCTTGAAGGCGACGACATGGACGGCCACTTGCTTGGCAGCTTCCTCGCCTCCGGTATAGGCAACGACGCTGGCCCATTTGCCGTCGTGGTGGTTGTAAGAAGCGAGTTTGGCATCCCCTTCCGCCGTCACGAATTCGGACGCGCGGAGTTGGATGTTCTCCCGGATTTTGCCGACGGCATCGGCGATATGCTCATCGACGCTCTTGCCGTCAACGACGACGTCACCGCCGGCGCGGCCGGCCTGGAGCATCCCGTTGACCAGGCTGTCGACCATGGCTTTGAAGTCATCGTTCCGGCTCACAAAGTCGGTTTCGCATTCCACGACGATCCCTGCGGCGGTCTTGCCGTCAGCAGCGACTACGAATTTCGCAATCCCTTCCTTGGTGGCTCGGCCGGCCTTTTTGGCCCCGGCGGCCGCCCCTTTCTCGCGGAGGATTTCTTTGGCGCGATCCATGTCCCCGTCCGCTTCGGTCAGGGCGTTTTTGCAATCCATCATCGGCGCATCGGTAAGATCGCGCAGCTTTTTGACATCTTGTGCGGTGATAGCCATTTAGTTTGTTTCCTCCGTGGTTTCGGCGGCTGCTTCGGCAGGCGCCTCCTCTTTGACGTCTGCAGCAGCGGTAACTTCTCCCTCTGCGGCTTTCGCCTCAGTCGGCGCGACTTCGGCTTTGGAAGCGGATTTGGCCGATTCTTCGAACGACCTCAGGAATTCTTGCTCCACCTCGCCAAAGTGGACGGGCGCCGAGTCTTCGCCATCGACTTCGGATTGTGATTCGCCCTCGCTATCCCCGGCCAAGAACTCGTCTTCGATTTCCTTTTCGATCGGCTTGACTTCCAAAATTGCTTCGCAGAACTTGCTGGTCACAAGCCGGATGGAGCGGATGGCGTCGTCGTTACCCGGGATGACCATGTCGGCGTCATCCGGGTCGCAGTTGGTGTCGACAATGGCAACGACCGGGATCCGGAGCTTGCGGGCTTCTTGGACAGCGATAGATTCTTTGTTCAGGTCGACGATGAAGATGCACTTGGGCATCTGGTCCATCTCGCGGATCCCTTCAAAGTAGCGGGAAAGCTTTTCGCGTTCTTCCCGTCGTTTCAAGGCTTCCTTTTTGGGGAGCCGGGCCAGGTAGCCTTCTTCTTCCATCCGGTCGAGTTCTTTGAGCCGGACGATGCGTTGGCTGATCGTTTCCCAGTTGGTGAGCATGCCGCCCAGCCAGCGGTCGGTCACGTAGTATTGGCCAGACTTGGAAGCGGCTTCTTTAACGGCCGATTGGGCTTGCTTTTTGGTGCCGACGAAAAGGACGCTCCCGCCATCTTTGACGATGTCTTGGACGAAATCCAGGGCATCTTGAAACAGCTTGATGGTTTGATGGAGGTCGACGATATAGATCCCGTTGCGGGCGCCGTAAATATAGCGCTTCATCTTGGGGTTCCAACGCCGGGTTTGGTGGCCAAAGTGGACGCCTGCTTCGAGCAGGTCTTTCATACTGAGTTCGGGCATATGTTGCTTTTCCTTTGTGGGTTTTTGCCGCCGGGAAACCGCCTCGATGGCCGCCCCTTCCGGCTGTTTAAGCCGACCCAGGGGGCGCGGATCCCGTGAGAATTTGCCTGGGATTCCCCAGACGCGCAACAGGATACCGGTTTGAGCCTAATCCAATCCTGGGACGGCCTGCCAATTCGGGCGGGTTGCCATCAGTTCCTGCAGGCGGCTTTGCACCCGGGGCCAAGTTTGGGGCGTGACGCTGAACATCACCGTGTCGCGCCACTTACCGCTCGGGAGCCGCAGGTGGTTGTGGAGCACTCCTTCTTCGGTCAATCCGATGTTGCGCATAGCCCTTTGAGATTGGATGTTCTCGCCCCCGGTTTTTAGTTGAACCCTCATCGCGCCGAACAACTCAAGGGCCGCCCGGATCATCAAGAATTTCACCGCCGGGTTCAGCCGGGTACGCCGGTACCGCGGTGCGTACCAGGTGTGTCCAATCTCGAGACCATAGTGCTCGGGCCGGATGTCCATGTAGCTTGAGGAGCCGGCGAACACGCCATCGGCATAAATGGCGTGGGCCAAGAACCCCGGCCGGGTTCGTCGCCCGATGAATTCCGAGATGTCGCCCGGTTCCAAACTGGCCGGAAATTCGGTGAAGAACTGCATGGTGTCAGGGTCTTCCTGCAAGGCCGAACGAAACTCCCGGGCATGATCGGCAGTGAGCGGTTCGATGCGGACTCCTTCCATTTCCAGGTTGAGCACACGGGGTTCGAACAATTCCACGGTGCAGAAGCATATCGCCGGCCCACGCCCGCACGTCGTACAATAGGCACCATGACGAGCTTCGCCTTGGCCCTCATCCTCAACGACACGAGCTTCTCGGCGGTTAGCGGGACTCCCCGGCCGATGGGCAACACGTCGGCGGTGGAGATGGTTTCGGCAGACATCCGGATTAAGGTGCCGTCGTGCGAAGTCACCGTGGTTTACAAGTTCAGGAATACGGGGAAGAAAGAATCCGTAACCATGGGATTTCCTGAAGAAGGGCAGGACGCCTACTTGGACAGCAAGCAGAAGACTTGGTTCAAATCGTTTAAGAGTTGGGTCGATGGAAAGCCGACTCCGGTCTTGGTCCAGAAAGTCGATGACCCCTCAGTGGAATCCGACTTGGGATACAAAGTCTGGTGGGTCAAAAAAGTTGATTTCGAACCCGGCCAGACCCGGACGGTCAAGAACGCATACGCCAGCAATTACGGGACCGACGCCAATCCGCGCCGGTTTTTCCAATACATCGTCCACACGGCCCGGACGTGGAAGGGCCCGATCGGCCAACTCAGGATCGAGGTGGATACCTCTGGGTTTGTGCGGGGAACCCACTTTGGCTTGCCTAAAAAGCCCCACAAGGTCACCGGCACCAAATTCGCTTGGTTCTACACGGAGATCGAGCCGACAGAGGCCGACGACATCGCCGTTTACTGGCAACACCCTGAATTCGAATATGGCGATTCCCCCGACTGGGGAACGTTCCTCGGCCCCTTCAATTTTGTTGCTGGCGGGTGAGCAACCGCCAGGGGTACCCGAAGTTGCCGTACGGTGCCGAAAACCAAGATGACCCCGGACATCGTCTGGGGTCATCTTGGTTGAAGAGGTGCAAAGCCTATTCAGGCTTGAACGCCGCATATTCGGCTTCTGTGCTGGGGACTTTGAGCGACCCGTCGGCGATTTTTTGTTTGATCGCTTCGATTTCCGCAAGGACATCGGGACCGATCATATCTTTGGTAAATCGCAAGGCACTGATGCCGACGCCGCCATGGGCGACATCGTAACTAACTTCACCCGCGGTGAACTTGCCATCGACCATGTCTTTGATGGTCTCATAGACGGCGGCATCGACATTTTTGACCATTGAAGTGAGGACAAAACCAGGGGCTTCGTCGTCTTGATCCCGGTCGACGCCAATGGCGAATTTTTTGCGTTCCTTAGCGGCTTGGATCACGCCAAGGCCGGCCCGGCCCGCGGCATGATAGACGATGTCGGCGCCGCTATCGAACAGAAGGTTGGCGGCGATTTTGGCCTCGTCGATGTTTTCCCAACTCCCGGTGTATTTGGGCGGCAAGATCTCGGCTTTGGCGTTGGCGGCTTTCACTCCGGCCTGGAATCCATATTGGAACTTCTTGATGAGGTCTAGGGCCTCGCCGCCGACGAAGCCGACTTTGCCGGTCTTGGTCATTTTGCCGGCGATGTACCCGACGAGGTAGGAGCCCTGCTCCTCACTGAAGTGGAGCATCCGAACGTTATCGGCGGTGACAAAACCGTCGACAATGGCGAACTTGGTGTCGGGGTATTGCTTGGCGACTTTTTCAAGGGCTTTGCCCTGGGCCAGACCGACGGCGATCACCAGGTCGTTGCCATCGTCCGCCATGGCGGTTAGGTTTGGCTCGTAGTCCTTTTCGACTTTACTTTCGATCTTGCTGACTTCGATCCCAAACTCTTTTTCAGCCTTTTGGATGCCGGCCCACGCCGAATCGTTGAACGATTTGTCCCCGATCCCGCCGCTGTCGAAGACGATCCCGACTTTGAGTTTGCCTTCCGGCTTCTTGCCATCTTGGGTGGCTGGCTGGGTATTGCCAGGTGTGTCATCGGGCTTTTCGCCAGGGGGGGTGCAACCGGCAAATAGGCCTAGGGTTCCCACCACGAACAGGGATGTCATGGCCCATGCCGCCCAAGGTCGGGCGATGGTCGAGCTTCGCATAGGTAGAATCATGGCACGATATGGCTGGCCCGTGCACCGGGCCGCCCAGGATGATTCCTTTTGATCACTTGCAACCTCACAAAACCCGAAAGCACTTTCGACACGATCCGCAAAGCGTACAAGGATTTGAAACCGACCGACGCCGCCTTGCTGGCCACGGCTCTGGTTGAGGCTGGCCGCATGGCCGATGCGGTGTATGACGACCAATCCTACACCTGGACGGGCGACCAGTACGACAATATGGCCAATGCCGTGGCGCGGGAAGTCACCCAGGTTCAAGACACGGTGGAAGACACCAAAAAGGCCAAGGCTAAAGCGGCAGAGGAAGAAGCCGTGACTCTGACGGTCAAACTCCGGCCCTCCATGAAGGCGGGCGAGCGCATTCTCGGCAATCGCAACGACTTGAAAACCCTGATGGGGGACATCCTCCAAGAAGGTGTGGAATTCCTGTTCTCCTCCACCGACATCGGTTGGCATTGGACCCTTGAGCGGGTCAATTGGGCAACCCGGTCTGGTGGCGAAATGAAGCGGCACATCAAGTTCCGCGCCGACTTTGTCGAACCGCATGTGGGCATGGAGCTGGGCCCTGGCGGCAAAAAGAAAAAAAAGTAGGCGTTTCGCATCCAAACGAACTTTGAGGCCACACGGGTACCCTATCCAGTGTGGTCTCAATTCTGTTAGCGACCTTGCTCGGGGGTTTGCAGGATCCGCCCATCACCCAAGCTGCCGATTGGCGCGTCACTCCGGAGCGGTGCTTCGAAGTCGGGGGCGAGCCCTACATCCCGGTCGGCGTGAAAGTGGAACCGACGATTGAATCGATCGACGCCGCGGCAAAGGCGGGCATCCAAGATGTCTATGTTGAACTCCCCTTGGATCTGGGGACATGGCGCAGAATCGTTCCGGAGCTGGAAGCGCGGCACCTCCGGTACTTGATCGGCATCAGCACTCTGGCCCCAAGCGCAAGTGTCGTGGCAGTCGAACCGACCAGTTACCGCGTATCAGGGCTGTCTGGCCAAATCGACATCAACATCGACATCCCTGGTGGCCAACGCGCCTATTGCCTTTTGGCCAACGAATCGAACGGCGGGGTGAGCTACGAAGGAACCCAACTGATCACGGGCGGCAAACTCAGGTTCCGCTACCGGTTGGCAACCGACCTGCCACACGTTTTGGTCATTTACCCCGAGGTCAACGACCAGCGGATGCCCGATTTTTGGGAAGGATTTGACAAATACCGGGACGACTTGCTGGCGGTGCTCCACAATTCGACCTTGGGGCCGGGCTACCGGGGTCTGGTGAACCCAGCCGGGCAACGGTTGACCGGATTCCAGGCTGATGACACCCTTGTGCCCACCAGCAAATTGTTCCGGCTGGAGTTCGAATCGTTCCTGCGCCAAAAATATGGGACTCCGCAAGTTGTGGCGGCAACGTGGCAACTGGCCTATTCGGGGGAGATGTCGCTGGCCGATTATGCGGCGACAGTGCCCCTGTGGCAAGGCGGCCGCGGGGTCGATTCAGTTTGGAACCTATCCACGGACCGGGTCAGCAGCGCATCCCGCCGGGACATTGTTTGGGAAGACATCCGAACTGTGATCCGCGGGAGTGCAACCCGCCGGATCAACCGGTTGATCGACACGATTAAAGAAGAAACCCACCGGCCGGTGATCCAAACCTGGAATGGTTGGGGTGGGGTCTATGAGGACAAGGGCAGCTCTTTGGATGGGATCGCCTTTGGCGGGGAGCCGGAGTCGGTCATCGACCTAATGGAGGTCTCCTCCCGACCAATGAGCAGTGCGCTGCGACGGGTTCACCCCATGGCTGCCTTGGCGATCGGGCTCAAGCTCCCCAAAGGAGAGAATGGATTCGATGCGACCCGGGCCATCCGACAAACGGAACCGCTCGGCACCCGGGGTTGGTTCTTTACAGCGGATTCGGCCGAAGACCTGGCTGGCGTCGCTGCCGCCGCTGAAATCTACCGCGACCAGCCCAGCCTGGCCCGCAACGCGGTTCAAGCCGTGTTTTTCCCCGAGGCGGCGACGAATCCGGCTGTAACCAGCCGTTTGCCAGGCGGTTACGTTTGGCTCCCAACCCCTGGTTCTGGGGAAAGGTTGGACATCGGCCCTAACCTCGAGGGTTACCGCTACGTCAACCGCGGGGTGACGACGTTCGTCTTTTGGGCGGTTGCCAAGCAACAGCATCTCAAGATGCGGCTTTCGAGCGAGGTCGTTCCTTCCATGCGGGCCCTGGATGGGACCCCGTTGAACATCAAGCAGCGTCGCAATGAAATCGAAATGGATGTCCCAACTTCGCCGGTCGTCGTCGAAGGGTCGGCGGATATGCCTGTCCCGGTGGAAGCCTTTGCCGCGACCCAGTTGGCCTGTGCTTATCTGATCGACACCTTTGGGAAGTTGGTGGATCTCAGCGGCACCGAGTATTTGAATCTGCAGCGGGCAGGCGGTTCATTTGACCGGAGCCCCTTAGGTTCCTACTTGGCGGTGCGCGAGCAATTCCGCCGCATGGCGATTTTGGCTTCGCCTTACAACTGGCTTGAGGCCGAATCGCCGGAGCGCACCAACTTCAGCGGAATCGCGGAAATCTCGGGATGCTCCAGCGGCAAAGTGCTCTCACTCAGCCCCAAAATCCGCAGCGTCGTGCCCTACACGGCTCAATACACGGTGCGGAATCGTTTGGGCGACACGCATTCCGTCTGGATTGCCGCTCGGCTGGACGACGTGGCGCGCCGAGCTTTGAAAGTCACGGTGGCGGGACAAGAGCTGACCTTACAACCTCATCCGGTGAGCTACTACGGCGCGGGATTCGGTTGGTACAAATGTGGGGAGATCCAGCTTCCGGCTGGGCAAACCCAGATGTTTTTGAGGGCCCAAGCCGATGAGCCGATCGATTGCCAGATCGACCTGTTGATGGTGGCGCCGGAAGATTTCCGCCCCAACGGGCCTAACCCGCCGACCGATTGGGTTTGGGCCGCCTTGCAGCAGGCGCGCCCTCCTGCAAAAACGGGTTGACCCGGCTCAGAAGCTTTTCGTTCCATTCGGCCTCGTTCTCGGCATAGATCCCGGGATCGAGGTCGATCCGCCCATAGAAGCACTCTTGGAGGTCCATGCGGACGGCCCAGCCAGCATCGCCATAGCTATAGTGCCACCATTCGTCACGGCAATTGCTGAACCCGGCGGAAAGCATCGCTTCAACAAGAATCATTCGGTTCTGGTGGGCACGGGCTTCCAGGCCAAAGACGTAAGTCGGCGCCCCCGCCAACCTCTCGAATGGCGAGGTGACGTCAACTTCCACGTTGTCAGGGTCGAAAAGCCAGACGTCGACCGCCGCGCCGGTGGTGTGCCCCGGGGGGGCAGGTTGGTCGACCGGGGCGACAAACCGGTTCACAATTCGCCGTTTGGAAGCATAGGGCAGGTCTGGCCGGGCTTTTTCCAATGATTCCCAAAGCCACTTGTAAATCTTGACTTGCCGGTCAAAGGGGCGCCATGCGTCCACCACGCCCAGGTGGTAGCCAGGGGGGAGCCGCCGGGCGGCCGTTTCCAACATCTCGGCCACGGTCTGTCGGAGATAGGGGATCACTGTCGGCCTGGCAATGCGGACACTTGGCGATCCGGAAGCCAAATGGACGAGGGGCTCTCCGTTCTCGGATTCTTTGATCCGGTTCAGGGCCCTGATCGGTTCGGGCCTGCCCTTCGTCCTGTCCCACGGCATCGGTGCCTTGACTATGGCGCAAACAAGAACAGCAAGGCGATGGCCCCGGCGATCCGCCGGGTCTTCTGGTCGATATGCAGTCCTTCTTGGAGGGCAGCTCCCGGAACTTCGATGGTTTGTCCGGGTTTGAGTTCTTGGTCACCCCGGTACCCCAAAAGGATATCATCGTAATTGATTTCCCTTGGTTTCTCGTTGCCCGTCGAAAAGATCCTGATCCGGTTTGTGCGGGCCGATTGGGTGAACCCTCCGGCAAGTTGGATGACCTCGCTCAGCTTCGCCCCCTCTTCTATTTCATACCGGCCTGGATTCCTGACGGCTCCGTCGAGGATAACGAACATTTTTGGCCGGCGCCTTTCCCCCACCCGCACAATGTCGCCGGCGAGTAGCGGAAATTCTCGGTCGGCGGGCAGCGTCAGAGTCCGTTTTGCCCCGCCCCGTTCCAATGTGACGCTCTGCAGGTCGGCCGTGGCGGTGAATCCCCCGCAACGGACGAGAAATTCGCCGACGGTGAGATTGGGGGAGATGTCATAGGTTCCAGGTAAGACAACTGAGCCTTCTGCCGTGACTTGCCCAGCCTTGACCGGGGGGTTCACTGGCGGGTTGATTGGATCTTGCGGCTGTGCCGACTTGGTGAAGAAGGTGACTTCGTCCCCGGGCTTCAAAACTGGATCCTCTCCTTTGGTTGTGTCGGCAATCTGAATCTCGCCAGATTCTGACTTGACCTGGATTTTCGCGAGGTCGGTTTCGGGCAGGGTTTCGGCCAGTCGAATGATGTCGGAGAGCTTGAGTCCTTCCCGCCATGGGGTCTCGGCGGGAACCTTGACCGCTCCGGTGAATTTGACCATGCGAGCTTGCGGGTTGACTATTTTGACCCGGACGGTGGCCACTTTCACAATTTTTTCATCGACCAGTTGCTTGGAGATTTTCGCCGCTGCTTGCTCTTCGGTAAGCCCGGCCACTTTGACGGCCCCAAGGAAATCGACGAGGATCAGCCCATCGGCGGTGACTTTGTAGTCACGGTTGATGGATCCCTCTTCAAGGGCGATCAACTGGACGGTGTCGCCCGGCTTGATGACGGGGGCCTGACCGAAGGCAATGCCGACCGCACACAGGATCAGCATCAAAACTTTCCATAACCGCAAACCTGACATGGTTCTGGATATCCGGACGTTGCGCTCGGCTTGAAATTATCGCGTCGATGGGGCCAAGGGGCAAACGGCGCAATAATCAAGAGGTGGAAAGTGCATTCCTCGCCCGTCTTGCCCAAGGCGTCGTCGTTTTTGACGGGGCAACTGGGACGGAATTCCAGAAATTGGGATTGGGGCCGGAGGCTTTTACTTTGCAGGATTGCAGCCACTTGCCCGAAGCTGTCCGGCGTGCGGCGGGGCGTCTTGGTGGCGAATTCCTAGAGGGATGCAATGAGATTTTGAATTTCACGCGCCCCGATGTCGTGGAAGATATCCACCGCCAGTATTTCGAAGCCGGGAGCGATATTGTCGAGACGAACAGCTTTGGTTCGACTTCCATTGTTTTGGGTGAATACGGGATTCCGGAACTGGTCTATGAAACAAGCCTTGCTTCCGCCCGGATTGCCCGGGCGGCGGCGGATTCGTGCGCCACGGCAACCGACCCGAAGTTTGTCGCTGGGGGCATGGGGCCGGGGACAAAGCTCATCAGTCTGGGCCAAACCGACTGGGCCACGCTGTTGGAAACATACACCGACTCGGCCCGTGGGCTTCTTGATGGCGGCGTGGACGTCTTGCTGCTTGAAACCTTGCAAGACCTATTAATGGTCAAGGCGGGCATTATCGCTTGCCGTGACGCCATGGAGGCGGTTGGCAAGGCCGTGCCAATTATTGTGCAAGTGACGATGGAGCAAACCGGCACGATGTTGGTGGGCAGCGACATCGCCGCAGCCTTAAACATGGTTGAGTGCTTTCCGGAAGTCGTCGCGGTGGGGATGAACTGCGCCACCGGGCCCGCCGAAATGGCACCCTTTGTCAAATTCCTCGGCGAAAACTCGACCCGGCCGCTTTCGATCCAGCCCAATGCGGGTCTCCCCGTGATGGAACACGGCCAGGCGGTTTACAAGTTGACTCCGGAGGAACTCGCGGCGGCCCACGAGCGGTTTGTTGAAGAAAGCGGGGCCGCCTTGGTCGGCGGATGCTGTGGAACCACCCCCGAGCACATCCGGCAGGTTGCCGGACGGGTGAAAGGCCGGCCGCATCGTTCTGGCCACTGGGCAAGAGTCCAAAGCCAGTTCCCAGGGTTCGACTTCCGCCTCCGCACAGCCGAACAGCAGGCGGCAATCAAACTCCAGGGGGTTTCAAGCCTTTACGAATTCGTGCCTTACAAACAAGACAGCAGCATTTTGATCGTCGGCGAACGGACGAATGCCAATGGCAGCAAGGCGTTTCGCGACATGCTTGCCGCCGAGAACTGGGATGGATTGACCGAATTGGCCCGTGAACTTGAAGGCGAGGGCTCTCACGTGATCGACGTCTGCACGGCCTACGTCGGCCGCAACGAGCAACAGGATATGCAAACACTGTTGCGGGCGTATAACCAGCACATAACGGTTCCGGTGATGGTGGATTCCACTGAGGCCCCGGTCATCGAAACCGCACTGCAAACCCTAGCGGGCAAACCGATCGTCAATTCGATCAATTTTGAGGATGGGGAGGCGCGAACACGGAAAGTGTTGGGGATGTGCAAAAGGTATGGGGCCGCCGTCGTCGCCCTCACAATCGACGAGCGTGGCATGGCCAAATCGTGCGAGGACAAGGTTGCCGTCGCCGAGCGGATTCTTGAGAGGACCCGCGAATTCGGGCTGCCCGACCAGGATGTGTTCCTGGATTGCCTGACGTTCACGCTCGGGTCGGGCGACGAAGAGTTCCGCAATTCGGCCGTCGAGACGATCCGGGCGATCGCCGAAATCAAGCGGCGGCACCCCCTCGTCAATTCGATCCTCGGCGTGAGCAATGTGAGCTTCGGCCTTAAGCCGGCCGCCCGGGTCATCTTGAACTCGGTGTTCTTGCACTATGCTCAAGAAGCGGGTTTGACAGCGGCGATCGTCCACTTCAGCAAGATCTTGCCGGAAGGCCGCATCGATCCTGAGGTTTGGCAAATAGCCGGCGATTTGGTCTTTGACCGGCGCCGCTATGCCGAAACTGCTTGAGGACGCGATTTTCAAGGCACACCCATAACGCCTGAGTCGTGGGGATCCCCGAGACAAGTAGTCCCAACCCGCCGCGCGCGGTTCTTTTGAGACAACCGATCAAGCCAAAGAAAATGGAATCAAGTCTGAGCTGAAAAATAATACAATTAGGAGAATAGCCACATCAAGAGGGAAATACCTAATGATGAGAAAGAAATCTTGATAACCTTGAGGAATGGCGACAACGACCTCCAAGACCGAACCCCAGTTTGAAACCCTGGCCCTCCACGCGGGGTTTGATGGCGATCCCGCGACAAAGGCCCGCGCTGTGCCCATCTATCAGACGACAAGCTATCTGTTCGACAACACCGACCACGCGGCGCGGCTTTTTGGTCTGGAAGAATTCGGCAACATCTACACCCGCCTCATGAATCCGACCACCGACGTTTTGGAGCGCCGAGTTGCCGCATTGCATGGAGGCTCAATGGCGGTTGCGGCAGCAAGCGGCCAAGCCGCGCAGACTTTGGCCATCACCACGGTTGTAGAAGCTGGCGACGAGGTGATTTCCGGCAGCAGCCTTTATGGCGGCACCTATAACTTGCTGCACTACACCTTGCCAAAGCTCGGAGTCAAAGTCCACTTTGTTGACTCCAGCGACCCCGAGAGCTTCAAAGCCCACATCAACGAGCGAACCAAATTGTTCTACGGCGAAACCGTGGGAAACCCGAAAGTCGACCAGTTCCCGATTGAAGAAGTGGCAAAGATCGGTTTGGCCGAGGGAATCCCGCTCATGGTGGACAACACCTTGCCGACATCCTATCTGGTGCGTCCCTTCGACTTCGGTGCGGCGATTGTGGTCGAATCTCTGACCAAGTTCATGGGCGGCCACGGCACCAGCATCGGGGGGATTGCAGTTGATTCCGGGAAATTCGATTGGGGCCAAGGGCGATTTGCCAACTTCACGGAGCCGGATCCCAGCTACCACGGGCTGAAGCTATGGGAGGTGTTTGGCGATTTTCCGGGACTCGGGAACGTCGCCTTTGCAATCAAGGCCCGCTTGCAGGGCCTGCGTGACCAAGGCCAATGCATCTCGCCATTCAATGCATTCCTGATTTTGCAAGGGATCGAGACTTTGCACCTGCGCATGGATCGTCACTCGGAAAACGCCCAAAGGGTTGCGGAGTTCTTGGCTACCCATCCGGCTGTCAGTTGGGTGAACTACCCGGGCTTACCAACCAACCCTGGTCACGAACTGGCCAAGAAGTACCACGCCCGCGGAAAGTTCGGGGCGGTTTTGGGATTCGGGGTCAAAGGGGGGTATGAGCCGGCTAAGAAGTTCATTGATTCCCTTGAGGTCTTTAGCTTGTTGGCCAACATTGGCGACGCCAAATCGCTGGTGATCCACCCGGCGAGTACCACACACCAGCAACTTAACCCGGAAGAACAGCTTTCGACCGGAGTCACCTCGGATTTCATCCGGTTGAGTGTCGGGATCGAAAATGTCGAGGATCTGATTGCCGATTTGGATCGCGCCTTGGCCCTGAGCCAAGGAAGCTGAAAACAATCGGTCCCAACAGCCCCGTCCACGCGTCTGAATGCATTGATGGACGGGGCCTTTTGGGTTGTTTTTGCGGTCGCCGCGTTGTTGTGCGGGTGGCTTGAAGCCGGGGACGCTCCTGGTTCCCGGGGCAAGTGGCCGGTTCCGGCCGTGGCGTTGGTCGGGTTGGGGGTTCTGGTGTTGGCTGCCAAGCAGGGGTTGGGGGCCGACTTGTCCTCTGTTCCCCCATTGCTGTTCGGGGGCATCGCCCTCTGCTTGGCCCTTCATTGGTGGCGGCCAGATTCTGTTTATGGCCTTGCGGCTTGCGGGGCTTTGGCGGCCCAATCCCTTGCTGCAAGTTCTGGAGCCTCTGATGTGTCGGGGATGTTGCTCAATCCAGTGTTTTTTGTTTTCCTTGCCGCCGGGTGGGTTGGCGCGGCAGTGGCGTGGGGTGGCAACAGCGCCGGGGGAACGGCTTTTGCGGCGACGGCGGCCCTGACCAAGTTAGCCGATTACTGGACGCCCGAGGGCTTTGGCAAAACGCCACATATGGCCGGCACCTTGTTGGCGACTGCGGTTGTGGCGTCGGCAATCCTCGCGGTGCTTTTGAGGCGCGGAAAGCAGGGGGCGGGCACTTTGTTGACCGGTGGCCTTGCTTCCATCTTGGTGACAGCGGCCGCCTTCTTCATCGGCAAGTGGGGCGGTGACGATTCAACTCTTCCGGTGACGGTTTTCGCTTCAGCGGCGGCGGCTTTCGTGGTTTGCTGGATGTCGGGCGGGGGAGGGGGCTCTCGCCGCGGGAACCAGGTTGTATTAGGCGGTCTGATCTGGATGGGTGTGGCGACCTTGGCTTTTGCCCAAGATGGCACATTTGGTCTGGGGATGGCCGGCTTAACGGGGGTTGCGTGCTACTTGCTTCTGGGCCGCGCCGATCTGGCATCGACGGTCGCGCCTTTGGCCGCGTTGGCGTTCTATCGGATGTTCCGACTTGAGTATCCCGAGACCACGAGGGCCTTTGATATTGCCCAGCACTATGGGATGGTCGGCCTGATGATCGGGGCGGGTTTGATGGTGCTGTTGCTGGGGATGCCCAGGTTGTCGGAGCAGTCAGGGATAAGGAACTGGGCCCGCTTTGGGGTGCTTTCGCTGATGGCGGCAGGGGCGACGGTTGTGGGGTTGCAGTTTTTTGGCGTGAAAGGCGGCGTGGGTTTGATTGTGGGCCTCGGATTGGGCACCTGGATGGCTGGGGTGGCGGGGAAGAAATCAGCGGGCGGTTTGCCCGCCTTTGCCGGCCTTTGCGGGCTTGTGGGTTTGAGTTACGCCAAGGCCAGCGAAACGTTTGAAATGACAAGGGACGAAAAGATGTCACTTTTTGTTTGGGCTTCTGCGGGCTTGGCGGCGTTGACCATTGTCACGGTCTTGTTTTTGACCGACCGGGAATCGGAGGTTCCAGTTGAAGCCGCTGAATTGGCTTAAACCGGGCGGCGTCGCCAGCATTGTTTTGGCGGTGGCCTGCGCCGTCGGCCTATTCAGTGTGGGGGTGACGGCGGAAGTCCCCGTGGGCGGAATCACCGGGCACGTCCAAATGGGTAAGGAGGGGGTTGGTCTCCCGCATGCTGATGTGATCATCGAGCGCAAAACGCAAGATGGGCCGGAAGGCGGGACGATTTTTTACACCGAAACCGACAGTGCCGGTGATTTTGCTTACCGAGGGCTTCCGACTGGGAGCTATGTTGTCCGCGTTTATGGCAAAGCGCACGAGATCCCCGGCGCCCCGGTCAAGGTTGAAGAAGGCAAGACCCAGCACTTCGACTGGTCGGCCCCAAGGAGCCCGGACCAACTCTCCATCAACGCGGGATCCCGTGTTTTCCGTCCCGGCGAGCCGGTCAAAGTCCGGGCTGATGGCATAACGGAGGCCGCCACCCTCACCCTACGAGTCCTCAAAGTCAAAGAAGAGTCATTTTCGGACAATCAAAGCCTGACTGACCTTTTCTACGGGATCACAAGCGGCCGCAACCGAAAAGACCCCCAAACGCTGGCGTCGTTTGAACCGGCAATCGAGCAGACCGAAGAGCTCAAGACCAAAGATATCGAAGGGGCATATGTCCATGAAAGCACCCTGGACGGTTTGGGCTATGGGGTTTTCCTCATCCAAGTGTCGGTTGGGAAGGAATCGCAATTTGCTTGGGTCACCGTGACCGACATCGCCTTGGTGACCAAGACCGACCCGAAGCATGGCGAGGCGTTTGTTTGCGATATCGAATCGGGCAAGCCGGTTGCTGGGGCAGATCTTGCGCTCACGCGGAACGGCAAACGGGTGGATGTCGGCAAGTCTGGGCCGGACGGGCGGGCCAAGTTCAACCCCATCCAAGGGGACGAACGGATGACATTGGTTTCGGCCCGGCATGGAGAATCCCATGCCTACACTTGGTTTTATAAACCCTATACGGACGGCGAGCCGGTCGCCATGCATTTGGTGACCGACCGACCGCTTTACCGCCCTGGCGATACCGCCCATTTCAAAGCGGCTTTGCGGCGCGGCGATCCGGGGTCGTACTCGATCCCCGCGGGTGAAACTGCCACGGTGAGCATCACCAACACAGATGGGGACGAAATCAAGCGGTTCACGGCCAAAGTCGACGATTGGGGGGCGATCCAGGGCGATGTGCCTCTATCCAAAGAGGAGCTGCAAGGCGAATACGGGGTTGAGGTCACGCTTGGAAAACAGAGCCTATACGGCTATATCGGTCTTGCGAGTTACCGCAAACCCCAGTTTGAAATCGAGGTCGCGCCCAGCGCCGAAAAGGTCGTCCGTGGCGACGAACTTAAATTCACAATCCGGTGCACCAGCCTGACCGGGGAGCCCGTCGTCGGTGCCAAAGTCAACGCTGACCTGTATTCGGGCTATCAATACGCATCCTCCCCCTTTGAAGACGATTACTACTCGGATTGGAGCGACGATTACGGATTGGAGTTCAACCGGCAATACGAGGTCGTCACCGACGCGAACGGGGAAGCGACGGTGCGGGTCGATACCGGCCGCGTGGCCGGGGAACAGAAGTATGCGGATTTCTCCGACACATCCTTCCGCCTGGAAGCAAGCGTTTCGGATGAAGGCGGTCGTTATTTTTCGGCCGATGGCAAGGCCGTGGCCTACCGAGGGGAGTTCGACGTCCGGGCAGATTTCCAAAAGTACGTGGCAAACCCGGGCCAGTCGGTGACCCTGGAGTTGCAATCGGCCGGAACCGCCAAAGCCGAAACACCGGCGAGCGTCGAAGTGAAGTTCGGCCGCGAGGTTTTTGGTGAGCGGGGTTTCAAATTTGTTGAAGAGGCGAAGCAGGAAGTCGCTTTGGCAAACAAATCGGCGATGGTCACGTTCTCGCCCAAGAAATCGGGCAGCTACAAAGCGGAGGTGACCGCCAGGGATTCGCGAGGCAACCTCGTGAAAACAGAGGCCTATCTCTGGGTGGCCGGCGGCTCGGAATTCGATGCTAAGAGCGGCTTGACCGCCACATTGGACAAACGGCAGTACCAGATCGGCGACATCGCCCAAGTCGTGGTTCAAACCGACACGCCAGGAAGCTGCGCTTGGCTAACGACTGAAGGTGAAGGGATTCTCAGCAGCCAAGTCATCGAATTCAAAGGCAACGAGGCCATCATCCAAATCCCGATCACCGCGGACTATGCCCCTAATTTTTCGGTCTCGGTGTGCCAGGTGGCCGGCAAGAGCTTTGACACCGTTTCCCGTCCGGCCAAGGTCGGCTTGGAAGACCGGGACCTTGTGGTGACCGTCACTCCCGATAGAAAGGAAGTCCATCCAGGGGAAACCGTCAACCTGACCGTGGAAACCAAAGGCCGAGATGGCAAAGCGGTTGCTGCCGATGTGGCTTTGCGTGCAGTGGACGAAGGAATCTACCAACTCCGGGAAGACTCGGAGAACGGGATTGAGTCGTTCTATCCCGAGCGGTGGTCCAATGTTTCGACAGAATATTCGTTCCCTGCGGCATACCTGGATGGGGAAGACAAAGGCGGGGCGGAAGTGACGATCCGCAAAGACTTTGCCGACACTGCATTTTGGCAAGGGGGACTCCACACGGATGCTTCCGGACATGCGACAGTGTCGGTCAAACTTCCCGACAACCTGACGGATTGGCGGGTCACGGCTTCGGCCCTTTCCAAAGACACGCGGTTCGGCAAAGGGGTTGCGCATGTGGTTGCCCGCAAAGAACTGATGCTGCGCATGTCTTTGCCGCAGTTTCTGACCCAAGACGACCGGCAAGAGGTCGCCTTCACGGTGACGAACGCGACCGATTCGGACATGGCTGTGGCCTATGAGTTGACGGCCAGCGGATTGAAGATTGATGGCGAATCCCGGGGCACGGTAAAGGTTGCCGCGCGGACGCGCGGCGTCGTCCGCCGGATGGTGGCGGCCGGCATGCCAGGGACGGCAACCCTGCGCATGGTTGCCCGTTCGGGGTCGTTTTCCGATGGGGTTGAGATGAAGGTTTCAACCCGTCCGCGGACGGAATCCCGGCGAGAGTATGCCACGGGGTCTCTAACGGCAGGAAAACCGTTTGTCCGGGAGTTTTCCCTGGATCAGAAAGCGGTGGGCGGGAGTCTGACGCTAACGGTTGCCCCCTCGTATTTCGCCGCGATGGAGCCTGTTCTGACGGGCCTCATCGATTACCCCTATGGATGCGTCGAACAGACCATGAGCCGGTTTGTACCGGCGGTTTTGGTTCGGCAGTATTGGCGGGAAACCAACCAGCCGCACCCGGCTATGGACGCCAAGATCAATGAGGCGACACGCATCGGCTTCGAGCGATTGCGGGCGCTGCAAAACGACAACGGCACGTTCGGATGGTTTGCCTACGACCAAGTGGATCCCGAAATGACCGCGTTAGTCTTGGATGGCCTTTACCGCATCAGCGCAGCGGGTGTGCACGACGGCGACGATTTAGCGGCCCAGACTTTGGACGGGGCCCGCAAGGCCATGGCAGAAGTGGATCTTTCAAAGGAGGGCGTGCGCGGGCGGTGGCTCTCGCTGGCTGCAGCAGCCGCAAAATGGCAAGATGCCCCGGAGATCAGGAAGATCCTGGATGGGCCATTAGACAAGCTCACTGACCGGGAATTGGCCGATGTCGCCGAAGGCTGGACATCTCTTCGGCGCCTTGGCGCTGCCGATCCCGATCCGGCGGCAAAGGGCGCGGCGGCTTGGGCCAAGTTGAAGAAAGCGGCAACTCAAACATCCGAAACGGCAGGTTTCGCCGATCCGCTGCTCGATTCCGCAGGTATCGAATTGGCTTTGGCGTGGGAACCTGAATCCGGGCTCGCCGAAAAGCTTGTGTCCCATTTGATGGCTTCACGGGATCCCCATGGTTGGGGAGATACCTGGCGCACATCGGAGGCCCTCAAGGCGAGTGTCACCTATGTCCGGGCCAAAGGGTTTGAACCCGCATCCGGGACTGCCAAGGTGCTTGTCAATGGGGAAGAGGCCGGATCCATCAGCATGGAGGCTTCCGGGGCAGCCAAAACGGTATCCGTTCCATTTGCCGCGCTCAAATCGGGCGAGAACAAAGTCGAGATCGTCTATGAAGGTGCCGGGGCGGCCCCGTTTGCAGTGGAACTTGACCAGGATGTCTACACACAAACCAGCCAGCCGGTCAGCAACCCGCCCGGTTTCCGCATCCAACGGTCTTACGTGCCGATGGAAGTCACCAAGTTGGAAGATGGGAGCCAACGGCTCTTGCCCTCCAAACGCACGAGTGAAAGTTACCGCTCCGGGCAAGTGTTCCGGTGCCGATTGACTCTGACTACCGATACCGACCTGGATTACGTCGCCATCGAGGATCCGGTTCCGAGCAACTGCCGTATCGTGGATGCCGACGAGCCGGAATCGGGCTACGATTGGACGAACTGGTGGAGCAACAGCACCTTTGGCGACGACCGGGCGGCCTTCTTCATTTGGAACTTGCCCAAAGGGCAGCACACCATCGAATACGCGGTTCGGGCCGAGGCACCGGGGCTGTGCAATGCCTTGCCGGCTCGGGCCTTCCCGATGTATCTTCGTGACGTTTCGGCTTCGACAGGCCAAAACCGGGTGGAGGTCAAGCCGTGATCCGCTACCTGGCGGCGGGGGCGTTTTTGGCGGCTATGGGGGCCGCGTTTTACAGCCAGGGGCACCAAGAGCCTTCCCAATTGGTGGCGAGTTACGTGACGCCGCTGGATGGCCGGTCGAGTGCCCAACGGCACAACGCAGAACTTTGCGCCAAAAAGCTGGATGGGACACTCATTCCCGCCGGAGGCGAGTTCAGTTTCAACAAGACCGTCGGACCGTGGAGCCGCGACCAGGGTTTTCGCCGGGCACCGGTGAGCTATGGAGGGCAACTAATCGATGCCTGGGGGGGAGGGGTGTGCCAGACAAGCACCACCCTTTACAACGCCGCCTTGTTGGCCGGGTTCCGGGTTGTGTCCCGCCATCCGCACACTTATGCCCCGGGTTACGTCTCGCCGGGCCGGGATGCGGCGGTTGCCTATCCCAATATCGACTTGCGGTTCGTCAACCGGCTGCCCGTGGCGGTGGTCATGCATGTGCGGGTGGTCGGCGACCAATTGCGCGCGGAGCTTTGGGCCAAAACCGGCCAGCGCGCCAAAGTCGAAGTTTGGCAACGGCCGGTCGAATCCATTGAACCCCGGACGATCCGACTGAGCCCAGAACCCCGAACGTGGGTGCGCAACCCCGGGAAAACCGGGCACATCGTCGAAACCTGGCGTTCGGTGGATGGCGTTGTGGAGCGTTTGAGCACCGATAGCTACCCGGTGATGGATCGGGTGCTCGATGGTGCCAGCCATCGGTAACCTGCCAACTGTCTCGCTTCAGTAAACTAAGGGTCTATGCCACTCACCGCCTTGTTGCTTGCCGCCCTGGCCCGGCCAGTGCCCATCCAGGTGGACTATGCGGCTTTCCGCGGACTCCAAATGAAAGTGGGTGGGGTCACAGTGATTGAAGGCTCCGGGTTTCAGTATTACGAAAAGGGGTGGAAGAAGGGCTACTTCAGCTCTGCCTGGAAGCCGGTCAACGTCTATCCCCATGGCAACGGGGCCTTCACCGTGATCGCCAACAGCGATGACGGCCAAGTGGGTTGCCGCCAAACCATCACCCCGACCGAAAGCGGCTTCAAAGTGACTGCCGATTTCAATTGGCACAATGCCTCCCCAGCGAAGATTGAATACACAATCGGCCGGCTTTGGGCCCCTTACTTTGACCAGGGCGAGTTGATGTTGGACGGGGTTCCGGCGAACCGGCTGGACACAGCGATTTCTGCCGGAGCCACTTTTGAACAGAGGCTTTATGGGTCGGCAAAGTCTGCGGTTTTCCGGGCTCCGGCGGCCAAGGTGACCGTGAAATCGAATGTCCCGCTGAGCGTGATGGATGCCCGGAACTACTCGATCGACTGGGCCGATGGCAAAGAGCTCTTTTGGCTGGGGTTCACCGATCAGGATGTGACCTCCCAACAGGGAGCGCATTTTGAATACGAAGTGTCGGTCGAACCAGAACCGTGGGCGGATCACTCGGCGGAAACGGTGACGCTTCCGCTTGAGCCGCTGGATAGGGCGCAGGGGCCGGAAGCAGTTGACCTTCCGATATTGCCGAACCCAAAGCAAATGACGAAGCTTTCGGGTTCCACCCGCATCGACGGGGGGCTGGAATTCCAACTCCCCAAGGGCCTCGAATCCGAAGCGGATTGGTTTGACCGGTTCTTGAACGGGCGTTGGGCCTGGGAACGCTCTGGACCGCCAACCCGGGTCGAAATCCGGATCCAGCCAGGTGTGGCCAAGGAAAACGGTTACCGCCTGCAAATCGATTCCACAGGAGCGGTGCTGACCGGGCAGAGCCTAGAGGGGTTGCGTTATGGGATCCGAACCTTAGCCCAACTCGTGCGCGCGCAGTCGGGGCACATGGAGTTACCTTGGGTCGATATTGTCGACTACCCGTCGGCCCAGTGGCGGGGTGTCCATTTGTTCGTCGGCCCCCAAGCGGTGTCTTTCCAAGGCAAGTTGGCCGACCGCATTTTGGCGCCATTTAAGCTCAACAAAGTGGTGTTGCAGTGCGAGCGCACTGTTTGGGATGCCCTGCCGGGGATCGAGACCAACATCACCATGAAGAAGTCTGACTTGGGCAAACTGGCGGAAAATTACCGCGCCCTCGGGTTTGAGCCTATTCCCCTGGTGCAGAGCCTTGGGCACATGGAATGGTTCTTTGCCAACCAAAAGAACACGTCGCTAGCCGTCAACCCCAAGATCCCGTACACACTCGACGTCCGCAAGGCCGAAGCCCGGGACCGGATTTCCCAAGTTTGGGATGAGGTGACAGATGTCGTCAAACCACAGGTTGGTCACTTCGGCTTGGATGAAATCGACATGCGGGGGATCGACGACCCCGATCTGACAAACCGGCTGTGGGAAAAGGGGCTCCCGCTGTTGCAGGGGATCGCCAGAAAGCACGGCTTTACGCCGATGGTTTGGAGCGACATGCTGTTGGCCGAAGGCGAGGCGGTCGATGCATGCCACGCTCCGAGCTTGGCCGCAGCCAAGGCTCGCCGTAGCGCTTTGGAGCGGGGGACATACGTGGCCGACTGGCATTACCGGGACAACCCGCAACCGGCGGTGTTCGACAAATCTTTGGAGTTGTGGAACTCCTTGGGGATGAAACCGGTGGCGGCGACATGGTTCCGGCCTGGGAATATCCGGGGTTTTGTGTTGAGTGCCATCAAGAATCGGGCCGGGATTTTGCAGACGACGTGGGCGGGCTATTCCAGCGATGAGGCGAACATGGTTCGCGAATTCGACCAGTTCAGTGCGATGGTCATGATGGCCGATTACGCCTGGAGCGGCCGGCAAGAAATGCCCGACAAGCTGGGTTATGACCCTGACGTCGTCTTTCAACGCCTCTATTTCGGCGAGCGCCAAACCGTCAGGACGCGACCGGGATTGGCCTTGGCCGGTGAAAGGCCCGGCCTGACCCAGATTGGCCCCTACTGGCTGCGGACCTTTGCGCCGCGGCAACTTTATGGCGTGACCAGTCCGGCTGCAGCAGGGGCCCCTCATGAAATTCAACTCCCAGTGGGTCGCGAGGCGGAAGAGGCCGTCGTAGCCCTGGATTGCTTGGCGACTTTGGATGCGATGGCACCGGCTGGGCAACTGGTTTTTGAGTTCACGGATGGCACAAAGACCACAGAAGTCCTTTGGTATGGGGCCGATGTGCGGTCGGTCACCGATAAGCGGGCAACGCTTTCTTGCCCGCGGACGGGTTCGGTCAGCGCAGTGGCGGTGCAACTCCACGGCAAAACCCTGAAATCCCTGACCGTGGTTGCAACCAACCCGGCGGGTGGGTTACGATTGCACGGGGTGACCCTGCTCTAACCATGTCGACCGAGATCGAATCCCTGCTTTCGCGCTACATCGCCGAAAGGTCGTTCCCGGGCGCGGCCTATTGCTTTGGCAATGCCAAGACACTCCAGATGGGGTGGGTTGGCCAGCAAACCTATGCCGCTGAATCACCAGCGGTCTCTGAAGGCACCTGGTGGGATCTTGCCAGTGTAACAAAGGTGATGTCCACAACCATGGCGGCAATTTGTGCCGTCCGGCAAGAGTTGTTCCGGCTGGATGACCCGGTGGAGCTGTACCTCCCCGAGACCAAAGTGGGGACGGGTACGGTGAGGAACCTGTTGCTCCACAATTGCGGATTCAAAGCTTATGATTCGATGGCAGGGAAGGTCAGCGATGCAAGCGAGGCCAAGACCCGGATTTTGACCGCGGTTCCCGCTGCGAAGCCAGGGGAGCAGACGACTTATTCGTGCCTTGGATTTGTCAACTTGATGGCGGTGATTGAACGGTCTAGCGGGACGAATCTGGGAGCCTTTATTCAGGACAATTTTTATGGTCCGCTCGGGATTCAGGCAACATACCGGCCCTCCCCGGCCTTGGTTCCGCATTGCGCGCCGACGGAAGCCACCCCGGCTTGGCGCAAACAGATCGCCCGTAACCGGGGTGAGGAGTGGACAGTGGGCGAATTTATCCAGGGTTCCGTCCACGACCCCATAGCCTACATTCTTGGAGGCCTAAGCGGGAATGCCGGGCTGTTTGCCCCTATCGGGGGTGTCGCCAAATTCGGCCAGGCCCTTGCGGCAAACCACGAAATTTTTGGCGGGCTTTTGGAAAGTTGGGTCAAACGCCAAGGGCAATCCACTCGGGCGCTGGGATTCGACACCAAGTCCTCCGACGGGTCTAGTGCTGGCTCCCGGTTTGGGCCGAACAGCTATGGGCACACCGGATACACCGGGACATGCATCTGGGTCGACCCAGATGCCAAGATCTTCGCCGCATTGTTGACAAACCGAGTCCACCCCGATGACACCGATTCGAAAATCGCCCAAGCGCGCCCCGCATTCTTTGACCTCGCCTTTGACGCGGCGATGTCCCTTGGGCATTGAACCGCCGACTGGCTACTTGCCAAAAAGCCTGGTCAACACATCGCTGATCGAATCGGCGGTGTAATCCAACAGGCTCATGTTGCGCGGGTAGTCCATGCGGCGCGGGCCGATGATCGAGATGATGCCGGCATCCTGGCCGCCAACGCGAAAGGTCTGCCGAATAAAGGTCAGCGGGTAGTGGGGTTCCACGTGGTTTTCACGGCCGATTGTCACCGATTGCCCGGGTTCCGGCATGGCGGCGACTTCTTCTCGCAAAGCGTCCTCGTTGGACAATGAATCGATGATTTGGCGCAACGCTTCAGGTTCTCGCTGGAATTCCGGTTGGCCAAGCACGTATTCCTCACCTTCTACGAAGAGGTACCCGCGGGTGAGCTCCCGGGCCGAAGATTTGACCGCCGCGGCCGCAGAGTTGGCCAATGCCTGGGCGACCGGTTCCCGGACAGCGGGCGCTTTGAATTTGGCGGCTTCCCCTAACGTGAGCCCGGCGGCCGAGCGATCCAAGGCCTCGTTGACTTGCCCGATTTGTTCCAGGGTGAGTCCAGCGGGGCAGTCGAGGATCCGGTTTTCGGTGTGTCCGTTTTCCAAGACCAAAACAAAAAGCGCTCGGTCGGGGCCGAGGGCGGTGACAACGGCGTTGCGGACTTTGACCTGGGCGTCTCGCACCGTGACGGCGGCGGACATCAGTTTGGTCATGCGGCTTAGGGCCTTTGTAGTTTCTTGGACGAGGTCGCGGAGCGTGTCTTCATCCCGAGTGGCTTCCCGGAGTGTGCGCTTTTCCGACTGCTCGGTTCGCCCGGCCGGCATAAGGTTATCCACAAAGTAGCGGTACCCCCGGTCGCTGGGGATCCGGCCTGCAGAGGTGTGCGGCTGATCCAGGTAACCAAGGTCGGTGATTTCCGCCAATTCGTTGCGGATCGTGGCACTGCGGACTCCCAAGTCGTATTTGGAGGCCAGGAGGTCGCTGGAAACGGGTTCCGCCCCCGCGACATATTCCAAGATGATCGCGCGGATAATGAGCCCTTTGCGTTCGCTCAGTTCACCCATGTCAAAACCTAGCCACCGGTATTAAACCTGACGGTTGTCCGGCACAATTTGCGCCAAGCGCGCATTTTGGGCCGTTGACCCACCGTAGAATGGGTCAATGGATCGACGACCTGGGGATCGCATATTTGGCATCGAAACAGAATTCGGGTGCTTAGTAGAGGATCCCGGCACACGCCCGGAACGGGTTGTCGAGGATCTGAAGAACCACATCTTCCTGGAGCTGAACCTGGGGGCGATCGATTTGCATGCCCGGGACGAGGTGTTTGAACCCATGGCGAGCGGAGGGTTCATGCTGAACGGCTCCCGGCTTTACGTCGATGCCGTAGGCTCCCATTTGGAATACGCAACGGCCGAATGCCGGCAATTGGATGACCTCGTTCTGAACGACCGGGCCGGACAACGGGTCATCGTCCGGGCCATCGAGGGTTTGGGGTTGTCGGACCAAGTGCGGATTTACAACAATTCGATCGACCACTTCGGCGGACACACCTTTGGCTGCCACGAAAACTACTTTGTGGAGATGTCGGAATCTTTCTTTGCCGAGGACGTCAACGCCTTGTTCGCTTTTTTGGTGACCCGGCAACTTTTTGCCGGTGTGGGCCGGGTAGGGGGGCATGTGCTGATTGAAGGAGGAGAGCCGAGCACCCGGCAACTCAACCAAAACCCGATCGATTACATCTGGGTGTCCCAGATCTACCATGCCTATCCGGACGACGAAGTCAACTTCCAGCTATCCCAGAGGGCCGACCACATTTTGCGGACGGTGGCCAGCCGAGTCCGGTTCAACCGCGCCTTGATCAACCCAAAATGGGAGCATTTTTATGCCCATGGCGGCATGAACCGTTTGCACCTATTGTTCGGCGAAGCCAACCAGAGCACCTACGCCTACAAGCTTAAGGTCGGGACGACGAGCCTTGTTTTGCAATTGTTGGAAGACGGCGAACTGATTGGCGAGCCCGAATTGCACCAGCCTTTGATCGCGCTAAGGGACATCTCCCGCGACGAGGACTACAAATGGCGGGTGACGACCGAGGACGGGGTGGAAACCTCTGCCCTCGACATCCAATACCGTCTGCTGGAGAAGGCCCAAGGTTATGCCGGAAACTCCAAAGACATCGACTGGATACTGCGGGAATGGTCGGCTGTCCTGGATGCGCTCAAGTCGGATCCCATGTCCCTGGGTGACCGGTTGGACTGGGTGGCCAAAAAACAGATGGTCGAATCGTTCATCGCTGACGGCGGGGCAGAATGGGGGGCCGATGTCCTCCACAGCCTGGACCTGGAGTACCACAACATCAATCCCAGCCAATCGCTTTTTTATGCCTTGCCTGATGACTTGCCGTTGCGGCAACTGGATGAGGTGGCGACCATCGAAGCGATGACCGAGCCGCCCAAAGACACGCGGGCTTGCGGCCGGGGAAAGCTTGTGGCCAAGGCCGTCGAACGCGGACTGGGGTCACCCTACCTGTTCGATTGGAGCAGTGCCGTGTTGGGCCGCAACGAGTTTTATGAGATGCCCGATCCGTTCCACCCTTATGCCGAAGTGGGCCAAGGGTGGATCGTCGATGGCAGCCGGTGATCAGCCGAGGTTTTTGACCACGGCGTCGCCCATTTCCGCGGTGGAAACAAGTTCGCACCCTTTTTCAAAAATGTCGGCGGTCCTGATTTTTTCGTTAAGGGCCGATTCGACGGCCGTTTCGATTCTTTTGGCGGTTTCGTCGTCGCGTAGCGAATATTGCACAAGCATGGCCGCACTCAAGATGGCCGCCAAGGGGTTTGCCCGGCTTTGTCCGGCAATATCTGGTGCCGAACCATGGACTGGTTCATAAAGCCCGAATACGATCTCGCCTTTAGGGTCGCTGAGAGAAGCGCTAGGGAGCAATCCCAGTGAGCCGGTGATCATGGAGGCCTCATCGCTCAAGATGTCGCCGAACATATTTTCGGTGAGGATTACGTCGAACTGGCCGGGGTCGCGCACAAGTTGCATCGCGCAGTTGTCGATGAGCATGAATGACAGCGAAACTTGGGGGTATCCAGTGGCGACTTCTGTCACAACCTCCCTCCAAAGCCGACTTGTTTCAAGCACGTTGCTTTTGTCGACGCTCACCAGGTTTTTGCGCCGCTGCATGGCGGTTTCAAAACCCCGGATAGCGATCCTTTCTACTTCGTGGCGGGAGTAGACGCAGGTGTCAAACGCGGTATCCCCCCCGTCGCGACGGCCGCGCGGCTCACCAAAATAGATGCCGCCGGTCAGTTCCCGCACGACCAGCAGATCCATCATGCTGCGGCCTTCTTTAAGCGGGCTAGCGTGGATGAGCGGGGCTAACGTTTTGGCCGGCCGGAGGTTGGCATAAAGGTTCAGTTCCCGCCTAAGGGGCAAGAGCCCCCCGATCTCCGGTCTTTTCGTGATGGGTTCGACGGTATCCCACTTGGGACCGCCCACCGCGCCCATCAGGACGGCGTCACTGGCCCGGCAGAGTTCGAGCGTGGCGGCCGGCAGCGGATCGCCGCAATCGTCGTAGGCCGCCCCTCCAAACAGGGCTTCTTCAAACTCTAGGTCAATCCCGGTCGCCCGGAGCACTTTGATGGCTTCCGCGGTGACCTCGGGGCCGATCCCATCGCCCGGCAACACCGCGACTTTGAATGGCATGGCGGTATTATGGCACCCTCAGCGCGCCTGCGGCTTCTTCCGGTTTGCCAAGACGACAGTTGCCCCAACGATGGCAAGGCCGGAGATGCTCATGGGGGCCAAAAGCGGTCGTTCGTCGAAAAACTGGCCATCGTGGTCGAGCCGTTCTTGCCTTACATTGGACGTCAGCATGGTCTGGAGTTTGGCGAGGTCGCCTTGGGTGTGGAACCAAACCCCGAGTACCCCAACCGAGCTCAAGAGCACGAGGATCCAGCCGAGAACAGTTGCAAGTTTCTTTTCGGCAGCCAAGCCGGCCAGGCAGCAAATGAAACCGATCCCGCACGCGATTGGCGAGATGTAGGCTTTCGGATCCTGTTTCCACACGCCGGCGTGGGCATGCCGGGTTTCGATGACAAGGAAGAGGAATCCCAAGGCAACGGTGAGGAGGATGAATTTGTCTTTGTTCATGGGATCTCTCGATTGGTGGGGATCATTCGATTTCCAAGCTTCGGAACCGTCTTTGAACGGGGCTCATGTCTTTGGTCAGGTATTGATAGGCCCAAGTGGCTTTGCGGAGGAGCTCTTGGGCTTGGCGCGCTTCTTCGGTGCCGCTGTCGAAGTTTTGGGGCTGCACCCGGTTGCTGACCTTTTCGTAAGATTTGCGGATTTCGTCGTAGCTGGCCTTGGCGGTCACATTTAGGATGGTGCGGGCGGTCGCCTCGAGTTCCGTCGCATCCATCGTGGTGTCCGGTTGCTTGGCTTCGGGTGCCGCGCGTCTGGCTTCGGCTTCGGCCGGATTTTCATTCAGTTCTTTCCAGGCCTCATTCATGTCGAATCCTTTGACACGTTCCCACTCTTGGTTCACAAAAGATCGCAGGAGGTTATAGGCTCTTTTTGCTTCGCTCATGGGTGGTTGGCCGCCTCGATGGTTTGATTGACTTCGTCAAACGACTTGCTGACATTTTGGAGCCTGGCGACAAGGTCTGGGAGTTCCGACTCGGTTTCAGGCATCGGGGAGTCGGCTTCCAATGCGGCGGCGGTGATTTTGATGGTCAAGGCATCGATGGCATCCGCCGCTTCGCCAAAGTGCCGGTCGATTTTGGCCAGGGCTTGTTTTGGCACGGTGGCATCTTGGCCATTTCCCTCAAGGCGTTTGACCATGTTAGAAAGGATGTCCCGTTCGGCAACCATTTTGCTGGCTTCTCGGAGGGTTTGCCGGACGGTCTCCCGTGTCTGGTTCCCAAGGATTTTCGATGCTTCGCTATGTGAATTCGCCTTAAGTGCGGCCTCATAAGCCTCGACAGCCTGGCGCAAGGGCCGGATTGCAGCCCGCCCTTCGCTTGAAAGCTCGGAGGGGTGTGGGGTGTTGGCGGCACCTTTCATGGACTTTGAGAGCATCAGGATCACAAAGGCAGTTCCCAGGGCCAGGATCCCGGCCAAAACTAAGAGAGAAATGCCGCCGAATGCCATGGGTTCCTTATTTACAGCCTGAACCGCAAAGTGGTTCCATATTGCCCGAGCCCATTGCTACCAAACCGGATGTGGGGCATCAAAACGACTTGGTTCGCCAGCACAAACTCCCCATCGATGCGAAACGAGTCGATCTTGTCGCTCCAATCATGGGACCAAGCCACCCGGAGCCGATCCCGGCCATTCGGCAGTTGGTATCCGGCCCGTAGGTCGGTGATGTCGCGGTCGCCATCCAAGGGGGTGTGGCCTTGCCGGAGCGAGATGGCTTCGGCTTCAAACGTATAGGGGAAGGCAAAGATCGTCGTGTCGGCACCGTACATCGACTGATATCCCCGCCCGCGACCAAGTCCGGCGACATCTTGCCGCAAGATGGCCAGGGCGGTGTCTTGCACGGCGAAATGTTCGCCAAAGGCAAAGCTAAGGCCCGAATTGCCGCCAATGCGACCGATTACCCCCCGGGGCCGGCCTGGCCCCGCATCCAATACGGCAAAGTCCACCCGGGCTCCCTCGAACAGCAATTGGGTGCTCAGCCTCAGGGCCGGTGCGGTTTCTCGGTAAAGCACCTTTTGGCCGAAGGGAATGGCTTGTTTACCGATTTTCCATTCGCCTGGGTTTTCCAAATAGAATTCATCGACTTGATCCGGATCCCCGTCGGAAAGCTGTTTGGCCAACCGTTGCGTGACGGCGAACCTTTGGCCATCGCTGAAGCGGCCCTTGATGCCGAAGGTGGAAGGGAAGGCGTAAGCATCATACCAACGGAGCCACGCGTTGCGCCCATCGCCAAAAAGGATGGTTGGACGGAGGTCGACCGCGATAACGGTTTCCGGCGCTTGCGCGGCGGACCAGGCTGCCAAGGCGAGCGCAACGGCCAAAAAGAATCCCCTCACTCGTCATCACCTTCCATTTGAGTGGCATCGATCAACCATTGGGTGATCTCCGAACGGTTGACCGGAAACTGCTCCTGGGTTTCCATGACTTTGACGGTCACAGAGCCCTTTTTGATCTCATCGTCACCGATGATGAGGCTGAAGAGCGATCCCGACCGGTCGGCTGCTTTCATCTGCTGCTTGATGTTCCGGCCATCGATATCCAAAAGTGCGGCGATATCGACGGCGCGGAGTTCGCGGGCGAGGTCACGGGCAGCCGGTTGGGCAGCTTCGGTGGCGGCAACGACGAACACTTCGGGCGCCGGCACCGGGATTTCGACTTCCTTTTGTTGGAGCGCGAGCAAAAGCCGTTCCAGTCCGATCCCCACTCCCGCGCTGGGAGTGGGCTTTCCGCCGATTTGGGAAAGGAGCGAATCGTATCGCCCGCCACCACAAAGCGAGAGACCAGGCAACGCATCATCGACGAACTCAAAGACCGTGTCGTTGTAATAGTCCAGTCCCCGGACGATGCCGGGATCGACCGCGAACGGGACGCCTGCGCTTTGCAATTCAGATTGGACGGCGAGGAATTTCTCCCGGCTCTCGGCACCCACGGAATCAGTGATCGGCGGCAGTCCTTGCAGGGCCGACTTCAGGGCCTCGTCTTTGGTATCGAGGAGCCGGACGGGGTTTTTCCGGAGCCTTTCGGCTTGCGCCGGATCCATGCCTTCCAGCAATGGGGCGACATGATCCAAGATGATTTTCCCGTAATTCAACCGAGCTTCGAAATCGCCAATGCAATTGAGCATCACCCGGACGGATCCCAAACCGATGCGGGAGAAAAAGTCATGTGAGGCCGTGATGATCTCGGCGTCGGCCAACGGGGAATCCGACCCGACGATTTCAAGCCCCAGTTGGTGGAGTTGCCGATACCGTCCCTTGCCGGGCCGTCCGTAGCGAAAGCTGTGGTTGATGTAGCAGAGCCGGACGGGACCGCCGGAGTTCCCGAGCCCATGTTCCAAAAAGGCCCTCATGACAGGGGCGGTGCCTTCGGGTTTGAGTGCGACGTGCCGCTGCCCTTTGTCGTGGAAGTCGTACATCTCCTTGCTGACGATGTCGCTTGCCTCGCCGCTCGACCGAATGAACAGTTCAACTTCCTCGAACATCGGCGTGCGGATTTCTTGGTACCCATAGAGCCAGGCGGTACCGAGGAACTCGCCTTCGACGTATTGCCACCGGTGGGTCTCAAAGATCGGCTCTTTTTGGAACGGCCCGGGAATGATGTCGTTGGTTCCCCGCGGGGCCTGGAATTTCATGCTCAATTCAGGCTCCCGTTGAGAGATGTTTCCAAGAGGTGGTCAAACGCCTTGTCCGGGAGGGGCCGGACGCCGCCGAGCATGCGGGCATGGAGGATCACGGTCGCTACACGCTCCAAAGTTTCCATCCGGTATCCGGCATCGTAGATGTCGGAGCCCATCGCGGCGGCCCCGTGGTTGGAAAGCAGGAAAGTCTTGTGGTCTTCTACCAAAGGTGCCAGCGAATCAGCCACTTCTTCTGTTCCCGGCATGGCAAAGGGGACGGTAGCGACGCTGCCCAGGACGATGGCGCTTTCGGGCAAGAGGTTGTCCGGAATATCTTCTCCGGCCAAGGCGTAACCGGTTGCGACGGGCGGGTGGGCGTGAACCACGGCCTGGCAATCCGGCCGATGGGCATAAATGGCGGTGTGCAGACGGTATTCGCTGCTGACTTTGCCGTCGCCTTTGGCCAAGACACCCTTTAGGTCGATCACCAAGAGGTCGTTAGGTTTGAGGTGGCCCTTGCTGACTCCAGAAGGGGTGATCAGGATCTGCCGGGGGCTGAGGCGGCAGCTGAGGTTACCTTCGGCCCCCCCGATCAAGTTCCGTTGCCACAGGCGCCGCCCGACTTCGCAGACCGCGGCCCGGAGTTGAAGTTCGTTCATGCCTGGATCAGATTATGCCCTGCATCGGATCCGGGCCTAATTGAATGAGCGCCGGACGCGGTCGAGTGCAGCCAGCTGTTCCAAGAGCGTTGCGGCCCGGTCCAGCGGCCATTGCGTAGCAGCATCGCTGGCCGCGTTTTCGGGGTCGGGGTGAACCTCCAGGAACAGGGCATCGATCCCGACGGAAACGGCGGCCCGGGCCATAGCCGGGATGGAATCCCGGTTTCCACCGGTGCTTGTCCCTGCCCCTCCTGGCCTTTGGGCGGAATGGGTGGCATCAAAACAAACCGGGGTTCCAAAGCCCCGCATGATCTCAAGTCCGGGCATATCGACGACGAGCGTGTTGTAGCCAAAGCTCGTCCCCCGGTCGGTGAGCATGATGCCTCCGGCTTGGAAGGACGTAAGTTTTTCAACGATGTTCTTGGTATCCCAGGGGGCCAGGAACTGCCCCTTTTTCACGTTGACGGGTTTTCCGGTGGCGGCACAGGCCTGCAGGATGTCGGTTTGCCGGCAAAGGAATGCCGGAACCTGGAGCAGGTCGGCAACCTCGGCCACGATCCCGGGTTGGAACGCATCGTGGACATCGGTGGTCACCGGGAGGTCGAACGTGCGTTTAATATGGGATAGGATTTCCAACCCCGATTCAATCCCCGCCCCCCGGGTGGAGTCGGACGATGTGCGGTTTGCCTTGTCGAAACTTGCTTTGAAAATATAGGGGATGCCGAGGCTAAAGCAAGTCTCCTTGAGGGAGCCAGCGACTTCTTCGCAAAGCCCCCGAGATTCGGCAAGGCATGGCCCGGCGATCAAGACAAGGGTTCCGCCCCCAACCGTGACGGATCCGGCGGAAAATGGTTTTGCGGCTGGATTCACTGAAGCGCCTTTGTGTAGTTTGCCCTCATCCAGTCAAGGAAGTCCTTGTCCGATTTTGCGAGGCCCTGGTAGACGCCCACCAGCGTCCCATCCGGCTTGATGATGGCATAGGTGGGGTTGGTCGACGACTTGGTCAATTTCTCCCGGTATTCGGCGTTTGCATTGTCGGCCGGGGTTTCTCGGTCCGTGTAGAGTTCGGCAAGGGCGAACTTGGCGAGTTCCTTGCGGTACGCCTCGGTGGGGAACTTTTGGTATTCCATCACGCGGCAATTGGTGCATGTCTTGCCCGTGAAGTTGATGAAGATCGGCTTTCCTTCGGCGGCCGCCCTTGTTTTGACTCCTTCTAGGTCTTCGCTCCAACCTGATGGAGTGGGCGGATAGAAGCCGATCAGCGGGCCGAGCACTTGGGCATTTGAGAATCCGGCCATCAGCCAAACCGCGACCAAAACGTTGAATACCCCGAACAAACGCCGCCCGGTGCCGACCTTGGATCCGTCGTCGTGGGGCATTTTGACGAGGCCGAACAGGTAGAGCGCGGCAACCACGAAGATCGTGATCCAGATTGCCCCGAACCCGGCAAAAGGCAGCCAGAGCCGTTCGTTGACAATGACGTCCATGTTGGAGACGAACTTCATCGCGGCGGCGAGCTCCAAAAATCCCATGTAGGCTTTGACTGAGTTGAGCCACGTCCCGGACTTCGGGAGTTTCTTCAACGCATTCGGCACCATGGCCAGTAAAAAGAACGGCAGGGCAAAGGCCAGACTGAACCCGAGCATCCCGACGACCGGATAGAGCATGTCGCCGGTCGTGGAACTGACGAGGATCGTCCCGACGAAGGGCACAGTGCAAGTGAAGGTGGTCAAGCTGAAAACGAACCCGAGGAGGATTGGCGCCGCCAACCCGGCAACCTTGGTTTTGCCTTGGATCTGGTTGACGAACTTTGCCGGAACCTGAATCTCGAACACCCCGAAGAGATTGAGCGCGAGAGCGATGAACAGGAGGGCGAGGAACCCGTTGGCAACCGGGCTCGCTGCAATCCTTTGGACTCCGGTCGCCCCGGCAATGGAGGTCACGATCAGGCCAAGGCCGACAAATGTGACCATGATGCCCAGGCAATAGGCAACGGCATATTTCACAACCGCTCCTGGCCCTTCTTCGGCCTTTTTTGTGAAATAGCTGACCGTAATCGGGATCATGGGCCAGACGCACGGAGTGAGGAGAGCGAGTAAGCCCGCCGCAAAGCTAAACAAGAAGAATGGAAGAAGCCCCTGAGCCTTGGCTTCGGCGATCCCCTTGGACGTGGCGTCGTCAGCGGCCGGTTCTTGGGTGCCGGAAGGTGTAACGGGAGTTCCGGTCGTTTGACTCTCGGCCCCCGGAGCCTTGCCGGCCAGGGCTGCTTCAAGGACGGATGCGTTGGCGGTGCTTTCCGCATCGGGGGGTGCGGCGTATCCAGCCGGCTGGTCCGGCGCGGCCAGGTCGGGCTGGATCCGATCGGGCCTTGGTTCGCCCGCGGCGGCGGTGAAATCAATCCCCAAAATGGCATTTTTAGGGGAATCGCACCCGCTGTCGTCGCAAGCCTGCGCTCGAGCTTGCACTTGGATTTGGGTTGAGCCCTCTGGGGCTGCGATGATTCGAACCGGGACGGCAATCGTAAATTCGCCGCTGTAAACGGCGACCGGGATTTGGAATCCTTCGTCGAAGACGATGTGCGCCGCCGGGAACAACGGGTCGCCGGCCGGTTCGGCGACGTTGCCATCCAGATCCGATTTGATGCTAGTTTTGATAAAATCGCCTTTGTCGATTTGGGGGCCATACGTGTGCCAGCCTGCCGGCAGTTTCCCGGTCACGAGGATCTGGGTGGTCTCCCCAACCCTGGTGTCGGCGTCCTTCAGCTTGGCGGTCCAGGTGACTTTCCCGGACTCGACTGTGCTTTCGGCCGGGGTCTGCGCAGCAAATGCGCTGACTGCGGCAACGGTCAGCACCAGCGCGGAAAACAATCGTTTGAAAGCTCTCATCGCTGTGTTACTTCCAGCCGGCCATAGCCCGGGCCCAGTTGGCCGTGCCAGCGACGGCAGACCCCTTTGTCGTCGTGAACGCAACAGGGGCTGTAATCGTTTTTGGCGGGAAGCACATGGAATCGGTGCATTGCTGGTAACGGACTTTGACGGTGAGCGTGTGTTTTCCAGGCTTGGCCGGTGCCTTGAGCATGAAGGGAATCTCAACCACTCCGGAATAGGTGAAGGATGCCTCGCTTTCGCCTCCCACCGCGACCGGTTCACCGACCGGATAGTTCAGGAGGAACGGCCCTGTGGCTCCATCGAGCGACACGGTGACGGGAATTTGGTAATCCTGGCTTGGTGGGTTTTGGTAGGCGTGCAGACCGGGTTCGAAAGTTAAAATCACTTTGCCGCGAACAGCTGACCCGGATGGCCCTGAACTTTGGTTCAGGGTGACCTTCATGGCCGGAGGCTCGGCTTGGAGCGGCTCACGCAAGGCTCCTAAGAAAAAAATCGCAGTGGGCAACATGGGGATTTTCCGATTTTACTTGGGTAGACGAATGACCGGCGCGGCCTGAATGTTCCCGCGACGAGCCTTTGGTTCCATGGGTCAGCCAGCAAGGCCGAGGAACTTTTTGACTTTGTAGACCGTGGTTTGCCTGTTCATTTCCGCTATGGCCAGGGTCAATGGCACTTCGTTCGGGCAGACCTTGACGCAGTTTTGGGCATTGCCGCAATTGGTCATCCCTTCAGCGGATGTCAAGTACTCGAGTCGGTCTTCGGAAAAGGTCTTGCCGACCGGGTGCAGGTTGAACAACAGGGCCTGGGCGATGGCTGCCGGGCCAACGAACTCCGTGCGCTCGTTGACTTGGGGGCAGGCTTCCATGCAACAGCCGCAGGTCATGCACCGGCTGATGTCGTACCTGAGTTTGCGGACATGGTCGTCTTGCGGAGGCGCCATCCCTAGGTCGTAGGAGCCGTCGATGGGCACCCAGGCTTTGACCTTGATCAGGTTTTTGAACATCTGGCTGCGATCCACGATGAGGTCGCGGATAACTGGGAACTTCCTCATCGGCTCCAACCGGACGACGAGTTTGTCGCCCACCCGTTCGGCAACCTCGTCGATCAGTGCCGTGCAGGCTTGGCGGATGTGCCCATTGACATACATCGTGCAAGTCCCGCAGACGGTCTCCAGGCAGGCGGCTTCCCAGGCGACCGGCTCAACGGCCTGTCCATCGACCGTGACCGGGTTCTTTCGGATTTCCATGAGGGTGGAAATGACGTTGGCATCCTCCCGGTAGGGGATTTCGAAAACATGGGTGAACGGGGCGCTGTTGGCGTTGTTCTGTCGCTTGATTTCGAATCGGATCGTGGTCGCGTTTGCCGCAGCAGACATGCTCTTCGCTCCATTCTACGCAATCGGGCCCGGGTTTGGCACTCCAGGCCCGGAGATACCGTCTATGATCCTGACAGTGGAAGCGGTTCGCAATTCCTTGGGGGGCTTTCCCACGCCGGTTCCGGTGCTCGGGGTCCCGGTGTATCCCGCAACAATGGGCGAAACGGTGTCTTGCCTCGAAGCGTTGGTCGCCGATGGTGGCCCCCACTTGGTGGCCACTGCCGATGCCAGCGGCATCGTCATCGCCCAAGAAGACCCCGAGTTAATGGCGGTCTACCGATCGTGCGCCTGGGTCACGGCCGATAGCTATGGTGTTGTCGGGGCGCTCAAACGCAAGGGCGTGGCCGTCCCGCGCGTCAGCGGTTGCGACCTCGCCGAAGAACTCTTGGCCCTGAGCGCCCGGAAAGGTTACCGGGTCGTGTTCTTGGGAGCCGCCCCCGGCGTGGCCGAAGCGGCAAAGGAACAGATGTTGCTGAAACACCCCGGTTGCAACATCGTCGGCGTCCACCACGGGCATTTTCCGGAGTCGGAGTTCGAGTTTGTCGCCCGGGAGGTCGCCGCTCTGGAGCCGGACATTCTGTTGGTGGCCATGGGCATTCCGAGGCAAGAGAAATTCATGGCCCGGACCCAGTCCATCCACCGGGCCAAGATCGCCATGGGGGTCGGCGGGACATTCGACGTGATGAGCGGACAGGTTAAGCGGGCGCCCATATGGGTTCAAAAGCTCAAAATCGAGTGGCTTTGGCGCACCCTCTCCAACCCAAAGAAATTCAGCAAAGCCAAGACACTCCCTCGGTTTTGGCTCCTGAGCCGCCGCGAAAAGTGATGGACATTTACACTCGAACCGGCGACGATGGCACTTCGGGCACGTTGGGGCAGGGCCGCCGCCTAAAGGAAGATTTGGTCTTCCACGCCCTTGGCGACCTCGATGAACTCAACGCATGCTTGGGTCAATGTGGCACCCTCCTGGGCGTCCCAGCATGCCAGATCCGGACCGTGCAGTCAGAGCTGCTCTCGTTGGGTGCTGAAGTCGCCTCGTTTTCAGCCGACCCGCGGTTCTTGTTCGAATTGGCTTCGGATGCGACGGAAAGGCTTGAGCGGGAAATCGACGAGGCCGAATCCGGTCTGCCGACGTTGACAGCATTCATTTTGCCGGGCGGATCCCCGGGAGCAGCCTCCTTGCACTTGGCAAGGGCGGTTTGCCGCCGCGCGGAACGGTCGCTGGTCGCCCTCCGCCACGCCGAGCCAACCGTGCGGCTGCAAGGAGTAAAATATGTTAACCGGCTCTCGGACTGGCTGTTTGTGATGGCCCGTCATGAGAACAGATGCTGCGGCGTCGCCGACGTCGTTTGGGAAAAGCAATGACAACGATAGCCCTCGCACTCGCCATCGGGAGCCCGGCAGTTTCTCCCGATCCCGGCCAAGTGATCTCGGACTGCATCTCGCACTACTACTATGCCGGCAACATTAGCGGGACGATCGTGACGACGATCAAGGACAGGGGGAAGGTGGCGACCGTGACGACCCGTCTGCAGATATCAAGCCCCGATCGGTTCTTTTTTGAACAATTCTCCTCGGTGAATCCCAAGTTGAAAGTCCGGGCGATTAGCGATGGCAAGCGATATGCCTACCCGGCTCCGCGTCCGACTGACCCCAACATGGACACCACCACCTATCTTGTGGAACCGGTTTTGCAGAACAACGGCCTCTTGATGGACTACAAGGGCATGTATGGGATCATCAGCGAAACGGTTGTCGACCGATCTGTCCCGTTGGAAATTGCTGTCGGCCGCGACAAGGATCTGCAGACCATCAGCTCGCTGCTCAGCAAATTGCGGGACGGCGGGACGACGGATTACAAGGGGGAGACGGTGAACATCGTTTTCGGCCAGTTCAAGCCGTTCCCCAGCGCGAGCAGGTCCGTCAATTGCGCATTTTTCATCAACAGTGCAGGCGATCTCAGGTTCTTTAAAGTACAAGGGACTTTGCCGGGCGCCGACAATAAACCCGTCGCCATCGAAACCGAATGGGATGTTTCGCTGAAAGTCAACGACCAAACCGCCATCGACAAAAAACTTTACAGCACCGATTTCGTCGATAAGCGGTAAGGGAAGGGCACGGCGTTGCCAATGGGACAGGTCGGCCCCGTGTCAATCTGTACTTGCCGTGTAAGATTCATGGACAGCAGGAAATGACGGAAAAGGTTCTGAAGGCAAGCCAATTGCGGCAGGGGATGAAGGCCCGAGTTATCCAAATATCGGATGAGGAAGACCTTTGCCCAAGGTTACTGGAACTCGGACTCATTCCTGGCACGGTCTTCACGGTGACAAAAGTCGCCCCGTTGGGAGATCCTGTGGAAGTCGACCTCCGGGGGTACAAGCTGTGCATCCGCCGGAGCGAGGTGGGGTGCCTCCGTTTTGTCCAAGTCGATTGAGTCGCCGGTTGATCCAAGAACCCACCCCCTCGTCGCCCTGGTGGGCAACCCAAATGCCGGCAAAACGAGTTTGTTCAATGCCCTGACGGGTTCAAACCAAAAGGTGGGGAACTATCCTGGGGTCACGGTGGAACGGGTCTCCGGTTGGATGGAGATCGACGGAGTCAAAGTCGAAGTCCTTGATGTCCCCGGGCTTTATTCGCTATCAGCCATTTCAACTGATGAAGAAGTCGCCGTCGGGGCAATCTCCGGGGCCGATGGGCATCCTGATTTGGTGGTTTACGTCCTGGATGCCAGCAATCTGGAGCGCAACCTCTTCTTATTTAGCCAACTCAGCGATACGGGCCTGAACGTGATCGTCGCGCTCACCCTGATCGACGTCGTCCATCGGGAATCGGCGGACATCGACCTGGTGGCCTTGACCAAGCATCTGGGGTGCGAGGTCGTTCCGGTCGTCGCCCACAAGGGGGAAGGGTTGGGAGAACTTCGGGATGCGATTGCCCGGGGCATTGAAGACCCCCGTGAACTGGAGCTTGACGTGGGGTTTCCTAAAGTGGTCACCGACGCGGCCGACCGGGTGGTCGAAAAGGTCAACCGTTGGGGCGTTGACCTCAAGCCGCGGGAAGCCAGGTGTGTGCTGCTGGACGAACATTGCTCGACCGGCGACCGCTTCCGAGAAATCCCCGAGCTTTGGCAGGTCGTCGAGGAGGAACGCAAGGTTGTGTTCGGCCATTCGGTCCAGGCAAAAACGGTCGATGCCCAAGCAAGGTATGCCTGGTCAAGCCGGGTCAAAAAGGACAGCTACCTTCCGCCTTCCGTCCCTCGGGGGCGGACGAAAACCGACCTAGTCGATGCCGTGCTCACCCACCGCCTGTTTGGCGTTGTCGTTTTTTTGGCGATCATGTACGTGGTCTTCCAATCCATCTACACCTTGGCAACGCCGTTCATGGATTTGATCGACACGGGCAAGAACCTCTTGGCGGATTGGGTCGGCACGGCTTTGGCCCCCATGCCCACGGTGCGCAGCCTTGTGGTCGATGGGGTCATCGAAGGGATCGGCAGTGTGTTGGTGTTTTTGCCGCAGATCATGATCCTTTTCTTTTTCATCTCGGTATTGGAAGGGACCGGATATCTGGCCCGGGCGGCGTTCCTGATGGATCGCTTGCTGGGATGGTGCGGCTTGAATGGCCGGGCATTCATTCCATTGCTGAGCAGTTACGCTTGTGCGGTCCCGGGAGTGATGGCCGCCCGGGTGATGCCAGACCAGCGGAGCCGCATGATGACCATTTTGGTGGCGCCGCTGATGAGTTGTTCGGCCCGGCTCCCGGTGTATGTCTTGTTGATTGGAGCCGTCATTGAGCCGAGGTATGGCCCGGTTTGGGCTGGGGCCTGTCTGTTTTTGATGCACTTCGTTGGCTTGGCGGTGGCGATCCCGGTCGTCTTGGTGTTGAACAAGGGGGTGTTCAAAGGGAAGCGCCTGCCATTTATGATGGAGCTCCCCAAATACCAATGGCCGCGATGGCGGGATGTGGGGCTGACGGTGTTCAGCCGGGCCAAAGTATTCCTTTCAACGGCGGGGACGATCATTTTCGCGATGACAGTTGTGATTTGGGCCCTCCTCTATTTCCCAAGGGGAGATGAGGCCCGTTACCGGAAGGAGTATCTGGCGAAAAGCGGGGTGGCTGCGGCCAAGGCAGATCCAGTTGCCTTAGAACACTACTTTGAAATGCGCCAACGGGAGGATTCCGTCCTCGGCCGCTTTGGCCGGGCAATTGAGCCGGCTTTTGTCCCCGCCGGGTTCGATTGGCGGATCACCACCGCCATTTTGGCGGCGTTCCCAGCCCGCGAGGTGGTCGTCCCGGCCATGGGGATCCTGTTCGGGGAAGGTCGCGACACGGATGAAGAATCCCCCACGCTCCGGACATCGATCCAAAAGGCGAAATGGCCGGATGGCCGCCCCCTGATGACCCCATGGACATCCGCCAGCTTGATGGTGTTCTTTGCGCTTTGCTGCCAATGCACGGCCACGCTGGCTGCGATCAAACGCGAAACAAACAGTTGGAAATGGGCGGCGTTTGCGTTCACCTACATGACGGTATTGGCGTATATCGTTTCTGTGGGCATCCAACAATTAGGGAGGCTCTTCGGGTGAGCGGTTTGGAGATCGCCATTGTGGGCACCGTGGTCAGCGTGGCGGCCCTGATGTTGTTGCGGCGAGTCGCTGCCGCATCCAAAGGCGAAAAGGGCAGTTGCAAGAGCTGCGGGGACGTTTGCGGCTGCGCAATCAAAGACCAAATCAAATCGCGCCGGCCCTAATAACGGGCCGACACGGATTCGGTGGCTTTGCCGGCTATTCCTTTTGAACGTGGGCGAAGTCGAGCTCGACGGCAGTATCCCGGCCAAAGATCGAGATCATCACTTTGACTTTCTCGCGGTCTGGGTTCACTTCCTCGATCCGGCCGGTGTAATCGGCAAACGGGCCTTCGATCACGCGGACGATATCGGTCTTGTTGAAGGAGACCTTCGGTGCTTCCTGGCTTTGCTCCAGGTTGCTGAGGATCCGGCGAACTTCATAATCTTCAAGGGGGACAGGGCGGTTGCCGCTACTGACGAAGCCCGTGACGCCGTTGGTGCCCTTGACGAGTTTGAAAGTGTCGTCGTTTAGGTACATCTGCACCAAAATATAGCCAGGGAAGACCTTTCGGTCGCGCTCGGCCCGCTTGCCATTCCGGGTGACCAACTCCTTTTCGGTGGGGATCATGATGTCGAAGACATCGACATTCCAGAGGTTTGCGATGTCGGCCCGGCGCCGAAGCATTTCGCTGACCTTTTTCTCATGTCCGGAGATGGTGTGGACGGCATACCATGCTCGCGCCATCGGCTTATTGCACCCCCACCATTTTGAACAAGGTCTGCACCAGCAAGGTCAGCAGGAACAGGAAAAACGATGTCAAGAAGCACACCGCCAAGACGGTTCCGGTCAATCGGGTGGTTTCGCTTGGTGTCGGCCAGCTCACTTGCTTGGCCTCCCGTTGCAGGTCTTTGAAAAAGCTGCCGAGTCCGCGCCGCATATTCGGCGTGGGGAGCGACCCGGTTGACTTGGAGGGGGTTTGCCCCGACGTCTTTTCGGACATGTTGTGCGATCCTTCCCGGAATGCAGTGGCTAGGCCTCTGAAAGGGGGGATTCCGGGATCATACCACTGCTTGCAGCAAATTTGATCTGCCTGGGCCCTTCAACAGGAAAGCCTGTTGTCAGAGGCCGGGCCAAGGTTTAGGACCTGATCGACGCGACGGTGTACCGGATTTTGCCGGCCGGCACTTCAAACTCGGCGGTATCCCCGACTTGGCAGCCCATCAGGGCTTCACCCATGGGCGATTCTTCGCTGATCATATCCTCGTCCGGATTGGCTTCGATGCTGGCGACCATGCGGACTTCGAATTCGATCCCCCGGTCGGCATCTTTGACTTTGACGAGCGTGCCGAGGCTGACCTTTGAGGTGTCAACCTGGCTAGGATCGAGGATCTCGGCGCCGGAGAGGATCGATTTCAGTTCGGCGATACGGCTTTCGACCATTGCTTGCTCGATTTTGATTTCGTCGAGCTCATTGTTGTCTTCGCTGAATTCTCCGTGATCCTTGCTTTCGCGAATCCTTTCGGCGATCTCATTCCGCTTGTTGACGGTCAGATGCTTGAGCTCTTCTTTGAGCCGCTGGTGTCCTTCGGCGGTCAGCAGGACCGGTGCACTCTGTTCTAAATCTAATTCTTCCATCGATCGACCGTTGCTCCCCAATGAGACGCGTATTATATCGGTTCTGTTTGACGTATTACGCCGCTTTTGGGCTTTTGTTCCATAGTCCGGGCAAAAGGTGTGGATCGCCAGTTTTTGGGGCTGGGCGCGCGGGGTCAACTTGAAGAGTCATACTTGGGGAGTGCGTACCGGCGTGTGTGCGATTTTGGTTGCCGTGGCCGTTGCCGCTTCGGGTCAGACCGGTTCCGTTAGTGATCCGGACAAGACCGGCGCGCCGCAGATTGTGACTCCGCCGCAGGTTTTTGTGACGGTGACCAAGCACGAAATGGGTTGGGATCTAGTTCAAGTAACGGCAATCGACCCGAACTACAGCCCGGCTTTGCTGCAGCTGCAATGCGGGTTGATCGGCAAATTCTCCAATGGGAATGCCCGGGGGATCAACGTGACGACCGCTGACGTCGGCGGAGGGTCGAACGGCAAAGTGATCCGGGCAACCTTTGGATGCGACAACTTGATCGACCGGGCGAACCACCGGTTGAACATCGACGCGATCGCCAAAGGCTTTATGGGAAGCGCGAAGCCGATGGTCACCAGCCTCGTCGTGCAGTTTGCAGGGGAAAAAGCCGGGGGCGAAACCTTGCAAAACTACTCTGACCGCCAGGTGATTGTTGAAGGGAAGGCCTTTTCGAATCCCGACGGCATCGAATACCGGTTGGAGCTGTTGACCCAAGACACCCGCCTCCTCAAGATCCCCGGCAATTTGTCCGAAGTTCCCGCGCCGGAAAAAACGGCCGCCAAGGCTCCGGCGATGAACCCGCTTGTCGTCCCAATCCTCGGCGCCGGGGCGTTGGCAGCCGGCGCTTTGGTATACTTTGCCCTGCTCAAACCGGGCCATCCCAAACGGAAAAAGTAAGAGAACCATCCATGCGTGACCCTGATTCCATCGAACTCCTCGAACTGATCGAGCTCGGATACAACGAAACCGCCTCGGACATCTTCCTTAAGGCGAACAGCCGACCCCGGATGAAGCAGTACAGCTTTGTCCGCGATCTTCCGGGCGAGTGGCCGGTATTGAAGGAAGCCGATGTGGAACGCCTGGTCCGCACCGTTATGAGCGAACGTCAGTGGCGAAAGTTCGAAGACACGCGGGAAATGGACCTTGCCTTTGTGTTGGAAGGCAAATGCCGGGTTCGGACGAACGTTTACAGTCAACGGGGCTCAATGGCAGCCGTTATGCGGATCGTCCCCAGCCGGATCCGGACACTTGAAGAGCTTGGCTTGCCGCCCAGCTTGAGCGAGGTCACCAAGAACCGACAGGGGCTGGTTCTTGTCACCGGACCGACTGGTTCTGGGAAAACGACAACCCTTTCCGCCCTCATCGATATCATCAACGAACAGCGGCGGTGCCACATCGTCACGATCGAAGACCCGTTGGAAGTCGAGCACCAAGACAAGAACAGCTATGTCAGCCAGCGCGAGATCGGGATCGACACCGAAGACTTTTATCCGGCCATGCGGGCCGTAGTCCGGGAAGCGCCGGACGTGATCCTGGTTGGTGAAATGCGCGATACCACAACCATGAACGTCGCGTTGCAAGCTGGGGAAACCGGCCACTTGGTGTTCTCAACCGTGCACACCGCTTCAGCATACGAAACACTCGACCGGGTCATCAACATGTTCCCGCCGCATGAAAAGATTCACCTTTGCCAGCGCCTTTCCAACTCGCTGAGGGCGATTGTCGCCCAAAAGCTCGTTCCGAGGGCCGATGGGAATGGCCGGGTGGTCGCGGCTGAGATTCTGATCTGCACGCCAACCGTCAGCAAAGCGATTGAAGACGGCCACTTCGGCGATCTGTACCACCTCATGAACGAGGGCGGATTCTGGGGAATGCAGACGATGAACCAATCTCTGGCCCGTTATGTTAAGGCAGGGATAGTGACGGAAGAGGTTGCGTACAATTACGCGGGCATCCTTTCCGAACTCAAGCAGATGCTCCGCCGATAAGATGCATCCCACGCTTGAAGCACTATTGCGCCGGGTCGTGGAGGTCCAGGCCAGCGACCTCCACCTTAAGGCTGGCAACCCGCCGCTCATGCGGACCCACGGCGATTTGCGCCGGACCGATTTCCCGGCCCTGTCTGGTGATGAGTTGCACCAGATTTTCGACAGCATCCTGACCGAGGATCGGAGGGAACGGCTTGAAAACTTCAAAGAGTGCGACCTTTCGGTGGCCGTGCCCGGATTGGCGCGGTTCCGGGTCAACCTCTTTTGGCAGCGGCACCAGGTGGGCGGGGTTTTCAGGCTGATCCCATATGAGATCCGGACGATCGACGAACTGAGGCTCCCTCCCGTTTGCAAAACTTTGGCATTGTTGCCTCGGGGGCTCATCCTTGTCACCGGCCCCACGGGAAGTGGCAAGTCGACTTCGTTGGCCGCGATGATCGACCATATCAACATCAATGCGCGGCGGCACATCATCACGGTGGAAGACCCGATCGAATACGTCCATGCCGACAAGACGAGCATCATCAACCAACGCGAACTTGGCACCGATACCCACAGTTTCTCCGAAGCCCTGAAACATGTGATGCGGCAAAACCCTGATGTCATCCTGGTTGGGGAGATGCGCGATTTGGAGACCATCCAACTGGCAATCACCGCCGCGGAAACCGGCCACTTGGTTTTTTCCACCTTGCACACGGTGGATGCTGCCCAGACGATCGACCGGATCGTCGACGTATTCGACAGCGAGCAGCAGTCGCAGATCCGCACCCAGCTGAGCGTGACCCTTCAGGCGGTTATCTCGCAGACCCTTTTGCCGACCAAAGACGGCAAGGGCCGGATTGCCGCGCACGAGGTGATGGCCGTCACCCCGGCGATCCGGACTTTGATCCGCGACGGCAAGACCCACCAGATCCTGCCCCATATCCAGACCGGGATCGATTTCGGCATGCAAACCTTGGATGGCTCGCTCCTCAAGCTCTTGCGCGAAGGCAAGATTGACTTTGAGCATGCCTTGGCAAAAAGTTCGAACACGGCCGAGTTCCACCGCAGGGCGGAGAAAGAAGGATTGGCGGAGGCGACAACCCTTGCACATTGAAGAACTGCTGAAAGAATGCGTCCGGCGCAACGGGTCGGACCTGCACTTCAAAACGGATACCGGAAAGGTCTATATCCGCGTCTTCGGGGAACTGTATTCCATGGATGGGGTGCCGGAATTCACGGATGCGGATTTTCGCGCCGCGGTCAAGGAGCTCCTCCGGCCCGATCAAATCGAGAAATTCGACCGGGATTTTGAGCTGGACTTTGCGCTTGAGATTCCCGGGGTCAGCCGGTTCCGCGGGAACCTCTACCAACAACGGGAGCATGCGCAAGCGGCATTCCGGGTCATCCCGTTCGAGATTTCCACGATGGAGGAACTTCACCTTCCGCCGGCGTGCTTTGAGTTCATTGAACGTCCCCGGGGACTGGTTTTGGTTACCGGCCCGGCCGGGAGCGGGAAGTCGACCAGTTTGGCGGCCATGGTCGACCGCATCAACCGCACCCAAGAACTCCATATCGTGACGGTAGAAGACCCGATCGAGTTCGTCCACGACGACCACAAGGCTTTGATCAACCAACGCGAACTGGATGTGGACACCCTGAGTTTTGCCAACGCGCTCAAATACGTGTTGCGGCAAGACCCCGATGTCATCCTGGTTGGGGAGATGAGAGACCTGGAAACGATCCATTTGGCGATCACCGCCGCGGAAACCGGGCACCTAGTTTTTGCCACCTTGCACACTGTCGATGCGCTGCAAACGGTCGACCGCATCGTCGACGTGTTCCCCATGCACCAGCAGCAGCAGATCCGGATGCAGCTTTCGGTCAACCTCCTCGGGGTAGTCAGCCAAACGTTGGTGCGGCGCAAAGATGGCCGGGGCCGCATCGCCGCATACGAGATCCTGAATGCCACCAGCGCCGTTCGGAACCTGATCCGCGAAAACAAGTCGTACCAAATCGGGTCGATCATCCAAACGGGGGCCCGCCAAAAAATGCACACTTTGGATCAATCGCTAGCCAGGCTGGTGGAGGCTGGGTTGGTGGATTACAACGAAGCCAGAACCAAGGCTAAAGATCCCTTCGAATTCGACCGAATCGTCTCGCTGGGGTCTTCCAACGCGGCGCGTCCGTCCGGTTCCACCGAGGCCGCGGGGACCGATGACGGGCAAAGGGCCGAGCCCAATACGCCGCCGCCGGGGGCCGTGCGCGGGCAGCCGAACCGGCCGCGGGTCGGCGGCAACCAGACCTGACCTCCCAACATCCGCCCCGGGTCTGAAGGTAGATTCCTCGGCAACCCATGGAGCAAGAGCCCGAGACGGACAATGCCCTGTTCCAAGAAAATGAGCGGCAGACCCCGCTCGGCGATGGACGCCGGTATTTTGACGCCGGGGATATGCAACTCAAGGCCGGAGGGTTCCTGCCGTCGGTCACGGTCGCGTATGAAACATGGGGCGAACTGAACCCCTCGCGCAGTAATGCGGTTTTGATCTGCCACGCCTTGAGTGGCGACAGCCACGCCGTCGGTTGGTGGGATCGGTTGGTAGGTCCGGGCCGCACCATAGACACCGAAAAGTATTTTGTCGTCGGGACGAACGTTCTCGGCGGTTGCCGGGGCACCACCGGACCTTGTTCCATGGCAGAAGACGGCAAGCCCTACGGCTCGCGGTTCCCCACGATCCTGGTTGAGGACATGGTGGAGGCACAGAAGCGCCTGACGGAAGCTTTAGGGGTGGGGAAATGGGCCTTGGTCGCCGGCGGGAGCATGGGCGGGATGCAGGCCATTCAATGGTCCGTGCAGTGCCCACAAATGGTAGATCGGGTTTGGTGCACCGCCAGTTGTGCGGCCCACAGCGCGATGCAGATCGGCTTCAATGAGGCGGGTCGGCAAGCGGTGCTCCGCGACCCTGCGTTCCTCGGCGGCGACTATTATCCTGGCCCGGGGCCCGTCAACGGACTGGCGGTGGCCCGAATGATCGGGCACCTCACGTTCCTGAGCGAATCGAGTTTTGCCAGCAAATTCGGCCGCGCATTGCAGGGCAAAGAGGCATTTTCTTACAATGGCGGCACCGAATTCGCAGTGGAAAGCTATCTGAACTACCAAGGGGACAAGTTCAACCAGCGGTTCGACGCCAATTCTCACCTGGTGCTCACCCGGGCGATCGACTACTACCGGTTGGAGTCTTTTTCCGGTGCCGGCGCCCGGTTCCTGTTCACGGCCTTTGACTCCGATTGGATCTACCCATCGCACCAAAGCCGGGAATTGCACCGCTTGGCGCAGCTGGCCGGTTGCCAATCGGAGTTTGTGGAGATCAACTGCCCATGGGGCCACGATGCGTTCCTTTTGGAAGAGGTGGAGCAAGGCCGGTTGGTGCGGGGGTTTCTATCCGTCTAGGGCTAACCGACCTGTTTGTTGCGTTTGCCCGTCCGGGTTGGCCATAATTTGAATCCCGAAGCGGGGGTGTAGCTCAGTGGTTAGAGCGCCGGCCTGTCACGCCGGAGGTCGCGGGTTCAAGTCCCGTCATCCTCGCCAGAGTGCCGCGGTAGCTCAGTTGGTAGAGCAAAGCACTGAAAATGCTTGGGTCGCCGGTTCGAGTCCGGCTTGCGGCACCATCCCTTTGCCAAAACGGCCCAAAAGGGAAAGCGCGCGACCGAGTATAGTGATGGGTCGCGGGAGAGCGCGCGAGCGCAAAAAGGAATCAAGAGCAATGGCAAAGGTCTGTCAGGTCAGTGGAAAGAAGGCGAACAAAGCCAAGCACGTGCGGCACCGCCACTCCGCGTGGAAGTTCCGCGCCCCCCACAAGAACCGGTGGCAACACGCCAACCTTCAGCGCGTGACCATCAACACGCCGAACGGCAAAGTCCGCCTGTTGGTGGCGGCCAGCGTGATGAAGACTGAAGAATTCGCCAAGGTGATCTGCGGTTTGAAGCCCATTCCGAAAGAATGGCTCGCCCGGGCCGATTACAGCCTCTAGAGCCAGATCAAAGTACCGAGATACGCCTCCTGCCGGCTTGCCGGCAGGAGGCTTTCCTTAATCAGTGGTGCGTCCCCGCGAGAATCCGGCCCGGATAGACCGCCAGCGCAGCCTCCAGGCAGTCCATCGCCTTGGCGATCCGATCCGTCCCCAAGACATAGGCGATGCGGACTTCATCCTTACCGGATCCGGGGGTGCTGTAAAAGCCGGTTCCGGGCGCCATCATCACGGTTTCGTTCCCATGGCGGAACTCTTCAAGCATCCATTGGCAGAACCGGTCGCTGTCGTCGATGGGCAGCCTCACCATTGCATAGAACGCCCCTTGAACATCAGGGCAAAGAACGCCGGGCATGGCGCGCAGCCGTTTGATAAGGAGATCCCGGCGGGCGGTGTATTCGGATCGGAGCGATTGGAAATACTCTTCCGGTGTGTCCAATGCCCCGATGACGCCGAGCATTTCCAACGTGGGGCTGCTCAGCCGCGCTTGGGCGAACCGCACGGCCGGATCGATCAAAGCCGGGTTGCGCGTGACAAAGAAGCCGATTCGGGCCCCACAAAGGCTGTACCGCTTGCTCACGGAATCCACCATCACGACATTTTCGTCCGACCCTTCGAGTTGCAAGACGCTGGTCGGCCGGACTCCATCGAAGTAGAACTCTCGATACACCTCGTCGGCCACGATGTAGACGTTGTTGGCCCTGGCCATGGCAAGGAGCTCCTTTAGTTGGGCTGGCGAGTAGATGGAACCGGTTGGATTTCCCGGGTTGCAGACGACGATGGCGCGCGTGCGGTCGGTGATCCTTTTCTCGAACTCGATGCTTGGAGGAAGGGCGAAGTTGTCTTCGATGCGGGTCGGGATGGGGACAACATTAACCCCGGTACCCGCCGCAAAGCCGATGTAATTGGCATAAAGCGGTTCGGGGATGATGACTTCGTCCCCGGCATTGCACATGACGTTCATGGCAATGCTGAGAGATTCTGATCCCGCCGTCGTGATCAAAACCTGGGCCGGGGTCACTTCGATGCCTTGGCGGCAATAGTCGGCGGCGGCTTTGTCGCGCAACTCGGCGATCCCCGCCGAATTCGAGTATTCCAAGACCGAAAGCCCGCACTCTTTGACGGCCTTCCAATACGACTCAGGGCTGGGGATGTCCGGCTGGCCGATGTTGAGGTGGTAGACGGTGACACCGGCCTTTTTGGCGGCGTCGGCGTAGGGGGCCAGCTTGCGGATCGGCGAAGCCGGCATGGCTTGGGCCCGGTCGGAAATGGGGAGTGCCATCGGGATGTTGCGAGTGTACTCCGGACAAGGGCGGTCCCCAGACTCAGCCAGGTAGCATTTGGGTTCCATGGTCACCTTCGCGGATGTGGCGGCAGCCCACGATCGCATCGCGCCGTACATCCACCGAACTCCGGTTCGAACAAACCGAACGCTAAACGAAAAGCTCGGTGCATCGGTTTACTTCAAGTGCGAGAACTTCCAGGTTGCAGGCGCATTCAAGTACCGCGGGGCGACAAATGCCCTGCTCCAACTTGGTCCGGAGCAGAGAGAGAGGGGCGTCATGACCTATTCTTCCGGCAACCACGCCCAGGCGCTGGCGCGAGCTGGCCAAGTTCACGGGGTTCGGGTGACGGTTGTTATGCCCAATGACGCCCCCCGGGTCAAACGGGCGGCAACCGAAGGTTACGGGGCCGAGGTCATCCTCTACGACCGCGACGAGACGAACCGGGAAGAACTCAGCCGCAAGCTCAGCCAAGAACGGGGCCTGTCCTTGATCCCCCCTTATGACCACGCTCATATCGTCGCCGGAGCCGGCACGGCGGTCAAGGAAATGATCCAGGAATGTGGCGCCTTCGATGAAATCTACATCCCCGTTGGTGGCGGAGGCTTGCTGAGTGGCTCGGCGGTCGCGGCAAAAACGATGTGTCCGGGCTGCCGGGTGGTGGGTGTCGAACCGGAGGCCGGGGACGATATTTGCCGGTCGTTTGCCAGCGGCAAGATCGAGACGGTTCACAACCCGGAGACAATCGCCGACGGGGCCAGGACGCCCAGTGCCAGCGATTTAACGTTTTCCCTGATCAGGGAACATGTGGATGAGATGGCATCGGTGCCCGACTCCCAGCTCTTGGTGTGCATGGCGTTCTATGCCGAGCGGATGAAAATGGTTGTCGAGCCGACAGGCAGCTTGAGCTTGGCACCATTGCTGGGTGCGCAAAAAGAAATCGCGGGCAAGCGGATCGGGGTTGTGATCAGCGGGGGCAATGTGGATTTGGCCGACCTATCTAGATATTGGGGGCAAAGGTGAGGCTTGCCGTCAACGCCTCCCCCGAGGCCATTGCGCTGCGGGACGAAGGCCGCCTGCCCGCCGACCTGCTCAAGCTCGCGTTGCAATCCGAATGGATCGAACAGGCAGCGGACGGGCCGGTTTACGTCCATTTTCCATTTGGGATCTCGCCAGGCGGGGTTGTCAACTTCGATCATGAGGAAACGGACTGGAGTTGGGTGTTCCGGTTGATGGACGAGACCGAAACCGACCACCTCAACTTGCACATCAAAATCCGGGAATCCGATTACCCGGGTTTGACGGGCGTGGAAGGGGTTTTGCGTGATTGCGTGCAGTGCATTAGCCGCCTGGCCGAACACGTCCCAGTTTCCCAGGTCGTCGTCGAAAACGTCGTCGCCCGGTCAGATGATCCGGCCCCGGTCAAAGAAGCGGCCCTGGGCGGGTTCTTTACCTGGTTGGTCGCCGAGACAGGCTGTGGAATGCTCCTTGACACGGCCCATTTGCGGATCACATGCTTGGAATCAGGGCTTGAATTCCGCGACGAGGTCTTGAAATTCCCCTTGCATTCATTGCGGGAGTGGCATATCTGCGGGGTCGGGACGAGGCTCGGTGGGGATCTCCTGCTGGACAGCATGCCAATGTCGGAGGAAGATTGGCAGGCAACGGCCTTTGTTGTGGCGGCAATCCGGGAGGGGCACGCCGCCCGCCCCTCGATCGTCGCCTTGGAATACGGCGGGTTCGGAGATAAGTTTTCCTGGCGCTCCGATCGACAAGAAATCTTGTCGGAATGCCAGGCGATCCGCCAAATGCTGAGTCTGGTTTGAATACAATGAAGGAGGATGATTCCGTTCATGCTGGCCGTTGCTTCGTGTACCTGGTCCGATGTGACCGACCGGGTTGATGCCCTTTGGCCAGGGCCTGAAGAAGAAAAGTGGATGGAAGTCGGATGGCGACTGAATTTGTTCCAAGCCCGCCAAGAAGCATCCGACTCTGGCAAGCCGCTCTTCCTTTGGATGATGAACGGCCACCCAACGGGATGCACGTGAAATAACGGCCAAGCGGACAAGCGTGTCTTGTTCACCAACCCTGATGTGATCGCCCGGCTCAAAACCGAATTCATTCCCTTTGCCGGGAACACGAACGAATTGCAGGTCAGCAAGTGGGATTCTCCAGAAAAGACCTGGTTCATGGATACGGCGGTGAAAGTCCACCCCAATGCGGCCAAGGGGGTCACCGCGCAAGGGTTCTACATTGTCGGCGCCGATGGCCAAGCCTACGTTTTCAGCATGCATGGTCGCCAGCACGACGAGTTCATGAAGATCCTTGATGAGGGGCTTGCCAAGTTCAAGGCGAGCCCCTCCAAGTCGGTGAAGCTGGATCTTGGGCCGGTCAAGCGGTGGACTCAAGCCCGGCCTCCGGGCACCCTGACCGTCCGCACGATCGCCCGGATCACCCCCTTACCCGAGGGCTGCTCGGATAAGAACAGCGGGATCGGACGGGATCACTATTGGGTTTTGCCAGAAGACGCAGCGGCAATTTTGGCGGCTAAAGGCGACCAATTCCCGATGCCTCCCAAAATGGCCCGACGGATCGCCAGGTTCCACCTCATCGACGACGTCCGGGGGGAACCAACCCGCTGGCGGTACGACGACATCCGCGTCCTCGACATCCAAATGAGCCGGATAGGCAACGGCCGGTACCGGTTTGAAGGACTTTATAAACTGACAAACAACGAGGGCCATGGAGGTTCAGAAAAGGGGATTGCCGGTCGGTTAGTCGGCGAGATCGCCATCGACCCGGCCCGCCGAATCGCGACCGGATTTGAAGCGGTCGCCGAAGGTTATGCCTGGGGCGACCATGAAAACACAAGTGGCGCTCCAGCTGGCAAATACCCCCTCAAAATCGGTTTCCGGGCGGTGGATGACGAGATTTCCAGGACGGTTCCTCCCCAACAAAGTTATTTCTGGGCGGAATACCTGGATCCTCTGAGCCCAGTACAAGTGCCCTGGCCTTAGATCCGTTTGCGGACTCCGTCGATCAAACGGTCGAGGGCCGGCGGGTGCTGGGAAAGGAAAAGGGAGGGTTCGACGACTTCCAACTCGCTGAGCAAATGCTTGCCGTCTTGAACGATGAAGTCGATTCGAGCGTACAGGGTTTTGGATGTGAGAAGATCCATGACCGGCTCGGCGGCCGCCAAGTCGGCATTGCTGGGCATTTGCGCATCGGAAACGGACTCATCCTCCCCATCAAACCGCGGACGCTTGACAATGGCGTGGGTGATTTCGCCATCGACCCAGATCAGCGAGCGCTCTCCGCCTGATTCGACGGATTCCAAATAGGGCTGGACCAATGCCTCGCATCCTGATTGTTCGATTTCCTCAATGTGGGCCGCGATCCGGGCGGAATCGCCTGCTTCAAAGAATCGGGTGAGGTAGCTGCCTGCCCCGACGGAAGGTTTGACAACCACCCGTTTGCTGGCAAACCCGTGGTCGGCTTGGCCGATGACGGTTGGGACGATGGGGATGCAGTGACGGGGCAATTCCAGGAGGTAGCGCTTATCCGTGTTATCGAACATTTCGTCGGCCGGGTTCATGAGCACGGTGACCCCGTCGACCGCTGAGACCCACGCCCTGAACTCAGGGAGATGCTCGAAATAATTCCAGGTCGAGCGCACGACGACCCCATCGAACCCTGACCATTCGACCTGGTTGTCATCCCAGGCGGCGAGGCAGGTGTCGAACCCGGCTTCGTTGAACCTGGCCAGCATCATTTCTTGGTCATTGTCCGGTTCATAGAGGTTCAAACAGGTTGCCAGCGCGATTTTGGGCATCGGCAAGAGGCTACTCGGTTGCCGGTAGATTCCTGGGCCGTGCAATTGCGGGGTTTGGCCTTCCCCCGCAAGGGTGCCGGGCCGGACGGACAAGCCTCGATGGAATTTGCACCTTGGGCCGGCCCGAATTCCGGGACGCCCTTCGCTTGAGGAACTGCAATGTTGATGGAATCGACCGGCTCACCCACTGCCACGGCGGAAAGGGAATCCCCCTTGGCAACGACCCCCACCCTGCAATCTCGCCGCACGATCCTGGCTGGCGGCTTGACGGCCGCCTTGGCCGCGGCGACGGGGATGGCTTCCGCCCAGCAGATGTTAGGGAAGGGTCGTACCGGGGCAAATCTTCCTGGCGCCAAGCCTCCCGGCGGCAACGGATTCGGGAATTCCGGCAATCGCTTTGGATCCAGCGGCGGGGCCGGGGTCACCAATGTCGGGCGGTTCTGGACCGACGTCAACAAACGCTTATTGAGGCGCGTCACCTACGGGCCGACGCAAGCCGACTTGACGGAGCTGACAACCCTGGGTTATGACGCCTATCTCGAAAAGCAGCTCAACTGGGAATCCATCGACGATTCGGTCTGCGAAAGCTGGGTGTCTGCCAATTGCCCCCGCTTGCAACTATCGTTGCTCCAACTGAACCAATACCAAGGGCCGAACTCGTGGCCCACCATGTACCAGTTGAAGAATGCCCTGACATACCGGGCAATCTTTTCAAAGCGCCAACTGTTGCAGCGGATGTCAGAGTTTTGGGGCGACCACTTTTACTTGAACGAGAAGCCCTACTATGGCGGCGTCATGGACTATTACCGTGGGCAGCGCAATTTGGCGATGACCACGTTTTACGACCAGTTGGTCTGGTCGGCTAACCACGGCGCGATGATGGACTATCTAGACAACCGCGGTTCGGTGGCGGGGAGCATCAACGTCAACTACGCCCGCGAGATCCTGGAACTCCATACGGTGACCCCGGCCAGCGGATACACCGAGGCGGACATCTATGAAGTCGCTAACATCCTGACCGGATGGGGAACCCCTTCGCGGGAAGGCGACCCGTTGCACACGGGGATTTTTGAATACACCGATTCTGCCCATGCGCCTGGCACGCGCACCGTGATGGGGCATTCATTCCCGCAATCGGGCAAAGCCCAGGGCGATGCCTTCCTCACCTGGTTGGCCACCCACCCTTACACGGTGTACAACATTTGCAGCAAACTGTGCCGGTTCTTTTTGGGCCGTGATCCCGATGCGGGACTGTTGCAATCCTTGGGCAACGCATGGGGCCCAAAGGGCGATATCAAAGCGTTGCTCCGCATCATCCTGTCATCGAACCAGATGCAAAAGTCTGTGCCCAAGTTCAAGCGGCCCTTCCATTTGGTTGTCGGCTCGATCCGCCAGTTGGGGCTCTATGTCAACGAGCCGAGCGGCATTTTGAACCAGATTGCCGAGATGTCCCACGAACCATACAAGTGGGAACAGCCAGACGCCTACCCGGATTCCTTTGTGCATTGGTCGACCAGCATGGTCCAAAGGCTGAATTTCGGCTTGGGGATCTCGAACGGCCAAGTGTGGTCCGTTGAATGGTTCGACCCGGCGGTATTCCAGAACATGAGCGACCCTCAGCGCATGGATTGGATCAACCAAAAGCTGTTCCTAGGAGAATTACCGGTATCCGACCAGATATGGTTCCGCCGATATATGAAAGGGTCGAACTCTACTGAACGTGGCCGCAACGCCTTGGCTATGGCCTTGGCAAGCCCGGCACACCAGTGGTTTTGACTTCGGAGCACCTTGATGGACAGATTTGAGAACGCATGCAACGAATACCGGCAGCTGAGCCGCCGCAAATTCCTCGGGGGAGCGGCTGCGATGTCGGCCATGGCCACATTGCCGGTTTGGGCGCCCCGGCTGGCGTTTGCGCAAGATTCGTCCATCAAGGACACTGTGGTTCTCATCTACCTCATGGGCGGGTGCGATGGGTTGACAACGCTCGTCCCGCATGGCGACCCCCTCTACTATGCCTTGCGCCCGACCACAGCCGTGCCCCAGCCAGGTTCGGGGAGTTCCTACCGGGCCACCGACATCAACGGATATTGGGGCCTTCCCCCGGCACTTTCGATCCTCAAGCCGATTTTCGATGGTCAACACTTGGGCATCATCCCGGCCGTGGGCCGCGCCAACTACACCCGCTCGCATTTTGAAGCCCAAGCCTGGATGCAGCTGGACTCCAAGAATGTCGAAGATGGCGGGTGGATCGCCCGGCACCTTTTGAGCTCGTCCCCAATCAAGCCGGATGCCGCGGTACGGGCCTTTACCCACAGCGCGCTGACCCCGCTTTGCTTGGCCGGAGCTCCGCAATTGATCTCTTCTGGAAAACCCGAATCCCTGGGTTTGGGCGGCAATCTCCAAGGCGGAGACGAAGTGCTGGACTCCATCACCCGGATCTACTCGCGCGTGAAAGATGAGACCCGGCACCTGGTTCAAAACGCGCGGCGGACGATTGACACATTTTCCGGGATCGATTTTGAAGCTCCGGCGGTTGGTGCGAACCCCTATGAGGACACAGAACTTGGCAATGCCCTCAAGCACATCGCCTCAATGATCAAGGCCGACATCGGCTTAGAGATCGCCCATGTCAGCCGCGCGGGTTGGGATACGCACGCCGGGCAGGGAACAAACGGCGGGCTCCTTCACGTGATGTTGACCGAACTCGGCAATGCGCTCCACACGTTCTACCATGACCTGACGAACTCGGGGAAAACCAATTGGACGGTTGTGGTCATTTCAGAATTTGGCCGCCAAGTGGCCGAAAACGGCTCGTTTGGAACCGACCATGGCACGGGTGGGACCGTCTTTACGATGGGTCCCAACGTGATCGGCGGGATCCACGGGACTTGGCCTGGCTTGGAACACGAAAACCTTTACGAAGGCGTGGATGTGATGCCAACGACCGACGACCGGGACATTCTAGGCGACTTGTTGCAATGCCGCCTGCAAAACGGGAATACGCAATTGGTCTTCCCGTCCAAATCAATCCCCAGTCAGCCGCAAGGATTCTTCAAGGCCGCCTGACGAATCCATAGACGGTGCTTATAGGAGCCTGGCCCACGGCCAGGCTCCTGCTTGTTTCCAAATGGCCCATTTCGGCCCGCGAGCGTAACCTGACCGCGTTGCTCTTCGTCACTTGAGTGTAAGAGACTCAAGAAGTCTGCACGAAAGACTATCAAGGGTTGGAACAAGAAAGCCATGTCACGAACTGTAGGAATCGACTTAGGAACCACCAATAGCGTCGTCGCCGTGATGGAAGGAGGCGAGGCCAAGGTTATCGCCACCGCCGACGGGGCCCGCACCCTCCCGAGCGTGGTCGCATTCAAAGCCAATGGCGAGCGGTTGGTCGGTGTGACCGCCAAGCGCCAAGCCGTCACAAACCCTGGCAACACCGTGGCGAGCATCAAGCGGTTCATGGGCCACAAGTTGGAAGAAGTGGCCGAAGAAGCCAAACGGGTTTCGTACAAGGTCATCAAGGACAAGCGGGGCAATGCAGCCGTGCACATCCCGGCGGTAGACAAAGATTTCACCCCCGAGGAGATTAGTGCCGTTATTTTGCAAAAGCTCAAGGCGGATGCCGAAGCATACTTGGGCGAACCGGTCACCAAGGCGGTGATCACAGTGCCCGCCTATTTCAACGACAGCCAGCGGACGGCAACCAAGAATGCCGGGGAGATCGCCGGCCTGGAAGTTCTGCGGATCATCAATGAACCGACAGCTGCCAGCTTGGCCTATGGCTTGGACAAAAAATCCAGTGAAACCATTTTGGTCTTCGACCTCGGCGGCGGGACATTCGACGTCTCGATCCTCGATGTCGGCGATGGCGTGATCGAAGTCAAGTCCACCGCAGGCGATAGCCACCTGGGCGGAGACGATTTTGACCAAAAGATCGTCGATTGGCTGGCCGACGGGTTCCGCGCCGAGCATGGAGTCGACCTGCGCAAAGACAGCAAGGCGTTGCAACGCCTCCGGGAAGCTGCCGAAAAAGCGAAGATCGAGCTTTCCAGTTCTGTCGGCACCGATATCAGCCTGCCGTTCATTACTGCGGTGGAAAGCGAACCGATCCACCTGGAAACGACCCTGAGCCGGAGCAAGTTCGAAGACCTGTGTTCCGACCTGCTTGAGCGGATCAAGGGGCCGGTGGAGCGCTCGGTGAAGGATGCCAAGCTCAGTTTTAGCGAAATCAACGAAATCGTCTTGGTCGGTGGTTCAACCCGGATCCCGATGGTTCAGGAACTGGTCAAGAAGATGGCCGGGAAAGATCCGAACAAGAGCGTGAACCCCGACGAGGTGGTCGCCCTTGGGGCCGCCATCCAAGCCGGTGTTCTCAGCGGGGACAAGACCGACATCCTGTTGCTCGACGTGACCCCACTCAGTTTGGGTGTCGAAACCCAAGGCGGCATCACTGACGTGTTGATCGAACGGAACACCACGATCCCGACGACCAAGAGCCGGGTTTACACCACAGCCGCGGATAACCAAACCGAGGTGACAATTCACATCCTCCAAGGTGAGCGGAGCCTTGCCAAAGACAACAAGTCGCTTGGACAGTTCAACCTCAGCGGGATTCCCCCAGCTCCGGCACGGGTTCCCCAGGTTGAGGTCACATTCGACATCGATGCCAACGGAATCCTGAATGTGACGGCAACCGACAAGGCCACCGGAACTCAACAAAAGATCACGGTGACCGGTTCGGGCAACCTTGGAAAGGAAGAGATCGAGGGGATGGTCAAGGATGCGGAAGCCAACGCCGACATCGACAAGAAGGCCCGCGAAGCGGCAGAGCTCAAAAACGATAGCGAAAAGCTGATCAGCGAAACGCAAAAGACGCTGAAATCCTTGGGTGACAAGGTTTCAGAGTCGGATCGCGGCCGGATCGAAGAACGAATCGGTGAACTCCAACAGGCCATCGAACGCCAGGACCTGGACGCCATGGCGGCCGCTAAAACCGCGTTGGAAGAAGAGTTCCACAAGCTTTCGGAAGCCCTGTATCAACAATCCGAGGCCCCGAAAGAAGGGGCGGGCGTCGCTTCCGGGGCACCAGCCGAAGATGTCGTCGATGCCGATTTCAAGGAAGATAAGTAATCCTTGATTGGAATGGGCCGGTCTGCATGAGTGGACCGGCCCGGCACCGACCAAAGGGCCCAGCAATCGCGGCGCGCCTTAATCTTGATCCTGTTTTTAGACAAGAAATTCACAAAAAGCTTGCCTATAGAAAAGTTCGTTTGTCAGAATGGATTTACTTCAACTAGTAATATTGCGGGGGACAAGCCGTCAAATTCTTGCTATAGTAGAGGCATTCTCGGTCTAATTGGAGACTGGAAGAGGAAACCAAATGAAAAAGATCGCTTTGATCGCGCTTGCCCTTGTTTCGACTGGCGCATTTGCCCAAAACCTGCTCGGTTCTGGCACCACCACTGGCGCGCCCGTGTGGAACCGCCCGTCGAGCCTCTCAGGCCTGTCCGGTGTCGGCACCGCCACTCCGTATGTCGTCATCCCGTTCTGGGTTGATGTGACCGGCAGCTACGTGATGGAAGCCAACGGCGCCGGTGCGGCCCCCCACACCGACACCTATATCTTCCTTTACGGCTCGTCGTTCAACGCGGCCACCCCGCTGACGAACCTGCTTGATGGCGACGACGACTTCAGCGGCACGTTCACCGTCCTTACTGGGTCGGGCCAAGGCCTCGCATCGTCCCGGATGGCAGCTGGCGAAACGTCGAACTTTACCGGTGGCACGGCTCCGGTCTTGGTCGCCAACAGCCAGTACTACCTGATCGTGTCCGGGTTCGGCAACACCGACCAAGGGTCGTTTGACTACGGGATCGGTGGCGGCCAGGGCACCGTCCATGCTGGCGCGGTTCCCGAACCGGCCACGATGGCCATCCTCGGCGTTGCTGCTCTTGCTGCGGCCCGCCGCCGCAAGAAATAACTTGCGCTCCCACTAAACAAGAAAGAGCCCCGCTGGTTGATCCGGCGGGGCTCTTTTGTTGATGGCTATTTGGATTTCGAAGTCAAGTAGATGATAAGGCCGACGACGATAAGCCCCAAAATCACGGCAATTGCGACTTTCCAGGGGCTGACAGGTGCCTCGCCCCTCACTTCACCAGTTTGGCCGTTGACCAAGTAAGCCCAACTCCGGCCGCCGTACCGGTAGGCACCGCTCCAAATCGGCAGCAGGACGTGTTTGAAGGTCAACCGGTCGTACTGGGTTTGGTAGCTAGTGATCTGCTGCTCGTCCCCCCCGATGTCGA